>JBBSSF010000014.1:0-17187 GCA_038242345.1 Hyphomicrobiales bacterium | reverse complement strand
GCGGGCGAGGCTTTCCACCACATCCACCAGGGTGGAGATCGTCGCCCGGGACTTGGTGAGATAGGCCTCCACCCGCGGCGACACGCCGGGCTGGGGATCCTGGGCGGAAAACACCACCACCGGCACCTTGGGCGATTTCAGGTCCGGCAGGAGATCGAGACCGGAGCCATCGCCGAGGCCGATGTCGAGGATCACCAGATCATAGCTCGCCCCCGACAGTTTCTGCCGGGCGCTGTCGAGGGAATGGACGCTGGTGATGTCCGCCCGGCCGGAAAAGGCCGTCGCCACCACGGTGCGCACGTCGGGATCGTCATCGACGTGGAGGACCCGCGGCTTGCGGTCCGCCGAGCCGTCGATGGCCTCGCGCACGGTGGAGAGCAGCCGCGAGACATCCGGCCGGTCACCCTGCCCGGCCCCTTCCAGCTTCAGGATGACGATCGGCACGTCGCTCATGTGCGGATCGCTCTTGATCGCCGACAGCATGGCCTCCGCCTCGCCACCGAGGGAGGCGAGGTCGATCAGCACCGACGCATAGCCTTCCAGAAGTGTCAGCCCGCGCACCTCGTCGAGGGTGGCGGCATGGTCCATGTCGAAGCCGGAGCGGGCAAAGCCCTCCGCCAGCGTCCGGGGCGGCACCGCGCCCGACGACAGCACCAGCACCCGCGGCCGTCCCTTAGGCGCGGCAGCCTCCGGCTCCGCGGACCCGGCGATTTCCGGCGGGGCCTCGGTCACCGTCGGCGCGTCGATGCGCGGCAGGTCGACCTGGAATTCGGTGCCCTCGCCGGGGGTCGTCTGGAAGCCGATCTGACCGCCATGGCGCAGCACGATCTCCCGGGCGATCGCCAGGCCGAGACCGGTGCCGCCCTTCTGGCGGGTGTCGGAGGAATCCGCCTGGGCGAACTTGGAGAACAGCCGCGGCTGGAATTCCGGCGGGATGCCGGGGCCGCGATCGCGCACGCCGACCCGCCAGCCGCGGGCATCCCCCCGCACGCTGACCGTCACCACCCCGCCCTGGGGCGAGAACTTCACGGCATTGGAGACAAGGTTGGTAATCACCTGGATCAGCCGGTCATTGTCGCCATGCACCAGCGCCGGAATATCGGGCAGATCGGCTTCCAGGGTCACGCCATAAGTGTCGGCAAAGCCGCGGTTGGCATCGAGGGTCTGCAGCACCAGCGGCACCAGATCCAGGGTGCGCATGTCGAAGGTGGCCTTGCCGGATTCGATCTTCTCGATGTCGAGAATGTCGTTGATGAGCCGGACCAGGCGCTGGGCATTGGTGTGGGCGATCGAGATCAGCCGGCCGGCCCGGTCCGGCAGAGCGCCGGCCGCCCCGCCGGCCAGAAGGCCGAGGGAGCCGGCAATGGAGGTGAGCGGGGTGCGCAGCTCGTGGGAGACGGTGGCGACGAATTCCGTCTTCATCTGCTCCACCCGCCGCCGCGCCGTCACGTCGCGGATCTGGGCAAGGAACAGCACCCGGTTGTCGAGGGCGATTTCCGACATCGACATTTCCACCGGAAAGGTGGAGCCATCGGCCCGCCGGCCGATGCGCTCGACCACGCCGCTGGACGATGCCGCCACGGTGAAGCGCAGGCGCTCGCTGGCCGAGAGATCGGGGAAGGCGGTTTCCACCAGCACCGCGAAACTGCGGCGCAGGACATCGTCGGCCTGGACGCCGAACATGCGCTCGGCCGCCGGATTGATGGATTCGATCGAGCCGCTCTGGTTGAGCACGATCAGGCTGTCGCTGGCGCCGGTGAAGATGGCGGCGTGGCGGGTCGCCTGATCGGCGAGCTTGCGCTCGGTGCGCTCGCGCTCGGACACCCGGGTGAGCAGATCGCGCAGGGCCGGCACCGAGCCGGCAAGCAGGGCGCGCGCGCCGGACGTCGCATCCGACGGCAGCTCGATCTGCAGGAAGCCGCCGAGACGGCCGGGCTTTTCGAACACCGGCACCAGCGCCGTGCCGGCGGCCTCGTCCAGCCGCGGATGCTGGATGACGAAACACTCCGTGGTCAGCTGAACCAGCAGCTCCAGATGCGGCGGACCGGCGATGCCGTGGAAGGACACTGCCGTCGGATGGCGCGTGCGGCGGTCGACGGTGGCCGCGATCAGCCGCGGCGCCGGCAGCACTGCCGACAGGATGTCGACGGTGGTGACCAGCCCCTGATGCAGGCTGCCGGCCTGGTTGGCGGCCGCCGCCACGCGCTCGCGCAGCTCCAGCAGCCCTGCCTTCAGGGCCAGCTCGCGCTCCAGCGCCTGCCGGCGCCGCACATAGAGCACGCCGATGAGCCCGGCGAGGCCAAGGCTGGCAAAGCTCATGCCGACCATGACGGGAATCACCACCCGCGCCCGCTCGGAGCGTTCGGCACTGTCCCTGAGGGCGGACACGATGGCCGCCTGCTCGGCGCCGAGGATGTCGTCGGCCAGAAGCCCGATCTGGTCGCGCAGCAGCCGCGCCTGCCCCATGCCCTGGCTGATGCGCCGGCGCACCGCCCCCTCGCCCTCGGTCTCGCGCAGGCGCGCAAGAGCCGCCAGCTCGGCGAATTTCTGCTCGGCGGCGGAATGAAGCTGGGCCAGACGCTCCAGCTGGTCCGGCCGGCCGGCAAGGGATTTCTCCAGCCGGCCAAGGGCCTCCGGGATCTGGTTGCGCAGCATGCCGAGGGGTTCCAGAAATACCGGCTCGCCCGTTGCGACATAGCCATAGAAGCCGGTTTCGCTCTCGACCATGCGCGCATAGAGCCCGCGCAGCTCGTCGCGGATGACGAAGCCGGCGAGGATGCGCTGGTTGAGCGCTTCCGACACCCGCACATCGGTCCGGAGGATCAGGCCGAGCACCACGGTGCCCGCCATCAGCAGCGACAGCACGAGCACGGCCAGAATGGAAAGCAGCCGGCTGCCACGCCCGGAGCCGGAGGTCTCCTCCGTCGGCCGGGCAGCGGGATCCTGATCGGCGGCGCTGGTCATCGGGTGCGTTTCCATCCCTCGGCCGGCACCGGCGGAAGGCGGAGCGGCTCGGCCGGGAGTCTGAGCGAGCGGGCACCGGGATGCAAGCGCAAGTCCGGGTGCCTCCCGGTCGCAGGCGACCGGACGGACACGCAGGACGGGGGATCCGTCATACCAAAGATCCTTGAAAAGGACTCTTTGGTAGTCCGATGCGGATTTCCCATGTCCCTGGGGCACATGGGAAATCTGCTGATCTTCAGGCGCGCGGGTGCGGTCAGCACTTAACGCGCCTGGTATCAGAGCCCCGCGGCTGTCCGGTCGGCCGTGAACGCCGCTTCGAGCGCGCCCTCCGGGTCGGCCAGCGCCTCCCGCTGGGCCGCGCCATCGAGCGGCGCACCGCCGATGGCATCGGCCAGCGGCAGCTCCAGGGCACGCGCCGTGCGGCCCAGACCGGCGAATCCGAAGGTCGCGGCCACGCCGGCAATCTCGTGCAGGCGCCGGCGCAGCTCGCGCAGGGGCGCCTCCTGATCGCCCGCCATGGGCGCCCCGTCGGCCGCCCCGCCGGCGCGCAGATGCGCGGCCAGCCGGCCGATCGCCGCAAACCGCTCGGGCAATCCCTGGGCAAAGCGGGCCGCCAGTTCGGCCACACGTTTCTGGAATGTCGCCACCACCGCGCGTCCTTTCCCCCGGGGTTTCCCCGAAGCTCCATCCTGTCAGAGATTTAAAGCAATCCCCGGACCCTGCGGAAATCCGGATCTTCCCGGGACAGGAATGCTCCCGATGGTCCGCCCCCGTCAGCCGGGACGCGGGCGGCAAGCGGCGGGCGAGTGCCCCCCGGGCCCCGGCAAGGGCATCAGCCGATCAGCACCTGCGGGCGGGGCCCGAAGCGCGGCAGGAGCCGGTCGAACACGGCGCGGGGAAAGGCGACGCAGCCGGCTGTCGGCAGCAGCCGCCCGCCGGCATCGGTGCGCGCCACATGCACGAAGATGGCGCTGCCGCGGCCGCGCCGGCGGGCCGGCCGGGCGGGCAGCAGCACCCGGTCATAGAGCCCGTCCGCACGCACAAGTGTCTCATGGGAGGCCGCACACGGCCGCTTCACGGGATGGTCATAGAAGACGGAGCCCGGATCGTCGCACCAGCCGTCCGAGGTGCGCACCGGCCGGGCGGGCAGCGCCGTGCGCGGCCGCGGGCCATGATCGGGACGGAACAGCAGGGCGGCGAGCGCGAACCGGCCGGCCGGCGAGGCGCCATCGCCCTCGCGCTTCAGGCGGGTGATGCCGGAGCGGCCGATGGCGCAGGGAATCATGTGCGGCCCGATCCGCGCCAGCCCCTCATGGGGGGCGCCGCCCGGACGCGCCGTCACCCGGATCAGCACCGGCGGGCGCCGCAGCCGCCCTTTCGGCCGCAGGACGGACCCGCAAGCGGGCACCGGCAGCTCCACATCCACGATCACGCTCCCTTCACGATTGACACGCCGCGCGTGTCGCGCACGGGTCCGATTGTTGAACGTCCCGCCGAAACCTGTTTCTCTCACGGCAGAATTGGTCCGTACCAGTCCGGAGATCGTTCATGCCAACCCGCACCCTGCTGATCGTCGATGACGACGCGGATCTGCGCGCCGCACTCGGGGAACAGCTTGCGCTGCACGAGGAGTTCGTGGTCCGCGAGGCCGAAACGGCGGCCAGGGGCCTCCAGATCGCCCGGTCCGAGCCCGTCGACCTCGTGGTCATGGATGTCGAGCTGCCGGATCTCGATGGCCGGGAGGCCGTGCGCCTGCTGCGCAAGGGCGGCTTCAAGCCGCCGATCCTGATGCTCACCGGCCATGATGGCGATGCCGATACCGTGCTCGGCCTCGATTCGGGCGCCAATGATTATGTGACGAAGCCGTTCAAGTTCGCCGTGCTGCTCGCCCGCATCCGCGCCCATCTGCGCCAGTTCGAGGCGAGCGAGGATGCGGTGTTCCAGATCGGCCCCTATTCCTTCAAGCCCGGCGCCAAGCTGATGGTGGACGGACAGGGCAGCCGCATCCGGCTGACCGAGAAGGAAACCGCGATCCTGAAATTCCTGTTCCGGGCCGGCGAACAGCCGGTGACCCGGGACGTGCTCCTGCACGAGGTCTGGGGGTACAATTCCGGCGTCACCACCCACACCCTGGAAACCCATGTCTATCGGCTGCGCCAGAAGATCGAGCGGGACCCGGCCAACGCCACGCTGCTCATCACCCAGGGCGGCGGCTACCGGCTGGCTCTCGACAGGACCCCGGCAACACGCTGATCCGGTGTGCCCGGCGGCAGTCCCATGAGTCTTGCCCGCAGGATGGAGCTCATCCGCTCGGTCGCGCCGTTCGCCCTGTTCGACACCGCGGCCCTGCGCGCCGTGGCCGAGATCGCCGATGCGGCCACCCTGCCCGCCGGCACCCGGCTTTTCCGCACGGGCGAGCCGGCCGGGGGCGCCCTGCTGGTGGAAAGCGGCGAGGTGCGCCTTGCCGGCCCCGGCCTCGGCCCGGCCCCGGTGATCGCCGGTCCGGGCACGCTGATCGGCATCCGCGCGCTGGTGATTCCCGTCCCCGCCGCCTTCGATGCCGACGCGATCACTGCGGTCCGTCTGCTGGCCCTGCCGCGGGTTGCCTTTCTGGAGGTGCTTGCCGCCCACCCGTCGGCCGCCCGGCCGGTGCGGCGCCATTTCGCCCTCGCCCTGCGCCACATGACCGACGCCCTCGACGACCTGCGTCAGGACATGACCCGGCCGGGCCCGCAGCCCCGCCGAGGTCCCGGCTGAAGCGGATGGACATGGATCTCGTGCCGTCGGCCCCTGTCCGGGCCGCCCGGGGGGATCAGGCCGGCGCGCGCGCCGCCATCACCGCATCGAAGGCGGCATTGATGGCCGCCAGCCGGTCGGTGGCGAGCTTCAGGAATTCCGGCGGCAGGCCGCGGGCCATCAGCCGGTCGGGATGATGCTCCTTCACCAGGGCGCGATAGCGGATCTTCACCTCCTCGTCGCTCGCCTCCGGGGAAAGGCCCAGAACGAGCAGCGGCTCGGTGAGGCCGGCCCGGGTGTGGCGCGCGGCGATGCGGCAGAAGACGGCATCCTCGACCCTCAGGATCGTCGCCACATCCTCCAGGAAGGCGAGCTCGGCCTCGTGGACGTGGCCATCGGCGGCCGCGATCAGGAACAGCACGTCGACCACATCGGCCCGAAGCTCCGGATCCCCGGAGAGGAGATCGGCGATGCGGGCGGCATAATAGTCGTAGCCGGCGATGTCGCCCTGGGCCATGCGGAACAGGCGCTCGACATTGGCCTGCTCCTCGGGCGCGACATGGAAATGGGCGCGGAAGGCCTCCACCTCGTCCTCGGTGACGACGCCATCGGCGCGCGCCATCTTGGCGGCCAGCGCCACCACGGAAATGGAGAAGGTGACGGCGCGCCGGTGCTCGGCATCGCCGAAGAAAGCGGACACGACCCGGTCGACGAGGCACGCGCCGGCATGTCCGATGCCCGTCGCCAGCGTCACCAGACGGCTCCAGATGGAGGCGACGGTGGCGGGGAAACCGGTCACGGGGGCGGGGCGCGGGTGAATGGTCACGGGCGACGGCCTTTTCTGGCAGGGGCAACGGCTCCCCGTCCGGGACGGTCGGGAATCCGGTCCAATGCTGATCCCGACTCTATCCGCCCCGACTCGCCGATGCGAGACCGGCGGACATTAAAAGCCGTTCATGATTCCGCCCGAGGATTCTCGCCGCGCTGCATGTCGCGCACCAGGGTCTCGATGCGGGCCAGCATGTCGACCAGATCGCGCTGGCGCAGCTGGTCGAGCTTGTCGTGCAGCGCCATGATTTCCAGCTCCGACTTGAGGTTCACCTCATAGTCATGGGCCGCCGCCAGCCGGTCCTTATCGGCCTGCCGGTTCTGGGACATCATGATGACCGGAGCCTGCACGGCCGCCAGCAGCGACAGAAGAAGGTTGAGAAAGACGAAGGGATAGGGATCAAACGCCCCGTCCCAAAGCAGAAGAACGCTGTTCAGCCCGGCCCAGGCGGCAATGAAGCCGCCGAAGCTGATGATGAACCCCCAGGATCCGCCGACTTCCGCCACCCGGTCGGCCAGTCTCTCGCCGAAGGTGAGCTGTCCCTCGAACTCCGCATTGATGTCCCGGGAGACCTGATTGCGGCGCGCGAGCTTCTCGATTACGCGGCGGTCGCGCGGGGCGATGTCGTCGAGCCCGCTGTCGAGGAGCCGCTGGGCGAAGCGCCGCACGGGATCCGTCGTCGGAGCCTGGGTCCTGCTGCCGTCACTGCCCTGTCCACCCATCCGCCGCCTCCGTCGCCGGGGGCCACGCCCGGGGCCCCCCGTCCTCTTCCTGCCCTCGGCAGGGCCCGGTCCGCAAGCACGACCTGACCGGGAATGCGCACCTGATGCCTGCGAATGCGGCGGCGCCCCCTTGTCCCGAGCCCGCTTTTTCACCTATAAGCCCGCGGGCTTTGATGAAGAGCCTCCCGGAGAGACGACCGTCCGGGCGCGCCCCTTCCAAGGGGGTCGCGCCGCGGGCGCTTATGCGCGAGCCGACATGCCGAAGCGGACCGATATCCACACGATCCTCATCATCGGGGCGGGCCCCATCGTCATCGGACAGGCCTGCGAGTTCGACTATTCCGGAACCCAGGCCTGCAAGGCCCTCAAGGCCGAGGGCTACCGCATCGTCCTGGTGAATTCCAATCCCGCCACCATCATGACTGACCCGGATCTGGCCCACGCCACCTATGTGGAGCCGATCACGCCGGAAGTCGTGGCGCGGATCATCGAGAAGGAAGTCACCGAGCGCCCGAACGAGAAGCTGGTGCTTCTGCCCACCATGGGCGGCCAGACCGCGCTGAACACCGCGCTGTCGCTCAGAAAGATGGGCGTGCTCGACAAGTTCGGCGTCGAGATGATCGGCGCCACCGCCGAAGCCATCGACAAGGCCGAGGACCGCGAGCTGTTCCGCGATGCGATGAAGAAGATCGGGCTGGAGACGCCGCGGTCGCTTCTCGCCCACTCGCTGCTGGAAGCCCTGCCGGCCCTCGACGAGATCGGCCTGCCCTGCATCATCCGCCCGTCCTTCACGCTCGGCGGCACCGGCGGCGGCATCGCCTACAACAAGGCCGAGTTCATCGACATCGTCGAGCGCGGCGTCGATGCCTCGCCGACCTCCGAGGTCCTCATCGAGGAATCGGTGCTCGGCTGGAAAGAATACGAGATGGAAGTCGTCCGCGACCGCGACGACAACTGCATCATCGTGTGCTCCATCGAGAATATCGACCCGATGGGTGTGCACACCGGTGACTCCATCACTGTCGCGCCGGCGCTCACGCTGACCGACAAGGAATATCAGATCATGCGCGACGCCTCGCTGGCGGTGCTGCGCGAGATCGGCGTGGAGACCGGCGGCTCGAACGTGCAGTTCGCCGTCAATCCGGCCGACGGTCGCCTCATCGTCATCGAGATGAACCCGCGCGTGTCGCGCTCCTCGGCGCTGGCCTCCAAGGCGACGGGCTTCCCGATCGCCAAGGTCGCAGCGCGCCTGGCCGTCGGCTACACGCTGGACGAGCTGGAGAACGACATCACCGGTGGCGCCACCCCGGCGGCCTTCGAGCCGACGATCGACTATGTGGTCACCAAGATCCCGCGCTTCGCCTTCGAGAAGTTCCCGGGCGCCGAGCCGACGCTGACCACCGCCATGAAGTCGGTGGGCGAAGTGATGGCCATCGGCCGCACCTTCCAGGAATCCCTCCAGAAGGCCCTGCGCGGTCTGGAGACCGGCCTCACCGGTCTGGACGAGATCGACATCCCCGGCCTCGGCATCGGCGACGACCGCAACGCCATCAAGGCGGCGCTGGGCACGCCCACCCCGGACCGGCTGCTGAAGGTCGCCCAGGCGCTGCGTCTTGGCGTCGACCATGAGCAGATCCACGCCTCCTGCCGCATCGATCCGTGGTTCATCGAGCAGATCCAGGAGATCATCGATGCCGAAGCCCGGGTGAAGGCCGAGGGTCTGCCGCAGACGGCCGGCTCCTTCCGCCAGCTGAAGGCCATGGGCTTCTCGGACCATCGCCTGGCCCGGCTCGCCAACCTGTCAGACATCGAGGTGACGACGCTGCGCGAGAGCCTGGGCGTGCGCCCGGTCTACAAGCGCATCGACACCTGTGCGGCCGAGTTCGCCTCGCCGACCGCCTACATGTACTCGACCTACGAGACGCCCTTTGCCGGCGAGCTGGCCAGCGAGGCCCGTCCGTCGGACCGGCGCAAGGTGGTCATCCTCGGCGGCGGTCCGAACCGGATCGGCCAGGGCATCGAGTTCGACTATTGCTGCTGCCATGCCGCCTTCGCGCTGAAGGATGTCGGCATCGAAGCGATCATGGTCAACTGCAACCCGGAGACCGTCTCCACCGACTATGACACCTCCGACCGGCTCTATTTCGAGCCGCTGACGGCGGAAGACGTGCTGGAGATCCTCAAGGTCGAGATGACGAAGGGCGAGCTGCTCGGCGTCATCGTGCAGTTCGGCGGCCAGACCCCGCTGAAGCTGGCGGCAGCGCTGGAAGAGGCGAAGATCCCGATCCTCGGCACCTCGCCGGACGCCATCGACCTTGCCGAGGACCGTGACCGCTTCAAGCGCCTGCTCGACCGGCTCGGCCTCAAGCAGCCCAAGAACGGCATCGCCTATTCGGTGGAGCAGAGCCGGCTGGTCGCGGCCGAACTCGGCTTCCCGCTGGTGGTGCGCCCGTCCTATGTGCTGGGCGGCCGCGCGATGGAAATCATCCGCGACGAGGCCACCTTCTCGGACTACCTGCTCGGCACCCTGCCGGCGCTGGTGCCGCAGGAGGTCAAGGTCCGCTACCCCAACGACAAGACCGGCCAGATCAACACCGTCCTCGGCAAGAGCCCCCTCCTGTTCGACCGCTATCTCTCGGATGCGATCGAGGTGGACGTGGACGCGCTCTCCGACGGCAAGGACGTGTTCATCTGCGGGATCATGGAGCACATCGAGGAAGCCGGCATCCATTCGGGTGACTCGGCCTGCTCCCTGCCGCCCCGCTCCCTCTCGCCGGAAATCCTGGCCGAGCTGGAGCGCCAGACCAGAGCGATGGCGCTGGCCCTCAATGTCGGCGGCCTGATGAACGTGCAGTACGCCATCAAGGACGGCGTCATCTACGTTCTGGAAGTGAACCCGCGCGCCTCGCGCACGGTGCCCTTCGTCGCCAAGACCATCGGCGTGCCGCTGGCCAAGATCGCCGCCCGGGTGATGGCCGGCGAGCCGCTGGCGAGCTTCCATCTGAAGCAGAAGAAGCTCAGCCACATCGCGGTGAAGGAAGCGGTGTTCCCGTTTGCCCGCTTCCCCGGCGTCGACACGGTGCTGGGCCCGGAGATGCGCTCCACCGGCGAGGTGATCGGTCTCGACCGCGATTTCGCCACCGCCTTTGCCAAGTCGCAGATCGGCTCGGGCACCCGGGTTCCGACCTCCGGCGCGGTGTTCGTGGCGGTGCGTGATTCGGACAAGCCGAAACTTCTGGAATCCGTCCGCACGCTCTCGCGCCTGGGTTTCAAGATTACCGCCACGAGCGGAACCCAGCGCTATTTCGTCGAAAACGGCATCCCCTGCACCAAGGTCAACAAGGTGCTTGAAGGCCGCCCGCACATCGTCGATGCTATCAAGAACGGTGAGGTGCAGCTCGTCATCAACACGACGGAAGGCGCGCAGGCCCTCGCCGACAGCCGGTCCCTCCGGCGTGCGGCCCTCCTGCACAAGGTGCCCTATTACACCACGGTCGCCGGCGCCATCGCCGCGGCCCTGGGCATCGAAGCGTGCTGCACCGGAGTTCTCGAGGTTCGGCCGCTGCAGTCCTATTTCGCCCCGGCTGCGTGATCCACGCTTTCCCGGGGGCAGCGGCCGAAAAGGCCCGTCCCCGGCCAGCCACCGGAGACGCGGCCGACCCGGACGGGCAGATGTCCGTCCGGCAAGGCGGACCTGAGGTTCGTTGAAAGGCGCCCGCCGGCGGAGAGGTCGGCCGGGGGCTTTTCTTTTTGTCGACCGCGCGTCCCGGCTGTCTCCATGGGAGGAGAGCCGGCCGCTGCGGTCCCGATGCGACGGGGGGCTGCCATCCGGACCGAGACGTCCGGGCGGCGGCCAAGAAGATCAAGAGGTCCTCGACCCATGGAAAAGATCCCGATGACCGTTGGCGGCTATGCCGCCCTCGAAGAGGAACTGAAGTTCCGGGCTTCCAGCGAGCGGCCGCGCATCATCGCGGCGATCTCGGAGGCGCGCGCCCATGGCGACCTGTCCGAGAACGCCGAATATCATGCGGCCAAGGAAGCCCAGAGCCTCAACGAAGGCCGCATCGCCGAGCTGGAAGACAAGCTCGGCCGCGCCGAAATCATCGACGTGACGAAGCTTTCCGGCAAGACCATCAAGTTCGGCGCCACCGTGACGCTGGTCGACGAGGACACCGAGGAAGAGCGCATCTACCAGATCGTCGGCGATGTCGAAGCCGACGTGAAGAAGGGGCGCGTCTCCATCTCCTCGCCGATTGCCCGCGCCCTCATCGGCAAGACCATCGGCGACAGCGTGGAAGTGGCCGCCCCCGGTGGCGCCCGCTCCTATGAAGTGACCAACGTCCGCTTCGTCTGACCGGCACCTGGGTATCGACATGTCCCGTCCGTTCACGCCTTCCCGTCCGGGCCAGCGCCCGGGGCCGCGCCGTTTCTCCCGTCCGGGAGAGCCGGAGCGGCGGACGGACGGGCATGTCCTGCTCTACGGCCTCCACACCGTGGAGGCCGCCCTCTCCAATCCCCGCCGGGTGATCCACGGCCTCAAGGCGACGCGCAACGCGCTCGCCCGGCTGATGGAACGTGACCTGACGCTGCCCGTCGAGCCGGAAATGGTCGACGTGCGCACCATCGACCGGCTGGTGCCGCGCGATGCCGTGCATCAGGGGGTGCTTCTGGAGACCGAGCCGCTGGAGCCTCTCCCCCTGAAGGAGCTCGGCCAGCAGGCGCGCCTCATCCTCGCCCTTGACCAGGTGACCGACCCGCACAATGTCGGCGCCATCCTGCGCTCGGCGGTCGCGCTCGGCGCCGATGCCGTCATCACCACCAACCGCCACAGCCCGGAAGAGACCGGCGTGCTCGCCAAGGCCGCCTCCGGCGCCGTGGACCTCATCACCCATCTCTCCGTCAGCAATCTCGCCAAGGCCCTCACCGAGCTGACCGACGAGGGCTTCACGGCCATCGCCCTCGACAGCGCCGGCGAGGCGGATCTCGAAGCCGTCGACACCGGCGCCAAGACCATTCTGGTCATGGGCTCCGAGGGCAAGGGCGTCCGCCCCGGCGTGCGCGCCGCCTGCACCACGCTCGCCCGCCTCGACATGCCCGGCGCCATCCGGTCGCTGAACGTGTCGAACGCCGCGGCCATCGCCCTGTTCGTCGTCAGCCGGCATCAGGCAGCACGGGGCAAGTAATCCGCTTCGCGGTCGGGCTGCCGCCCGAACCTGCTTGGAGGCCCGAGGGCCTCCAAACCTGAGTCTTGTTTTCCTGGCCTCAGTCGCCGGCGGGCCCATCCGGGCCCTTAGGCTTTCGCTTCGCTAGACGGCACAAGCGGCGAAAATGCCGCTCGTGCCCGCTTCGCGCGGCGCCCGTCGGCGCCGAAAGAGAAGCCAAAAAAGCTGGAGGGGCCGGGAGGCTGTGCCTCCCGGGTGGGGGGTCGGGGGCGAACGCCCCCGAAGCACTTAAAGCCCGGCCAGGCAGAGATATTTCATCTCCATGTACTCTTCGATGCCGTGGCGGGAGCCTTCGCGGCCGACGCCGGATTCCTTGATGCCGCCGAAGGGGGCGACCTCGTTGGAGATCAGGCCGGTGTTGATGCCGATCATGCCGGTTTCCATGGCTTCCGCCACGCGCCAGATGCGGCCGATGTCGCGGCTGTAGAAATAGCCGGCGAGGCCGAATTCGGTGGCATTGGCGAGCGCGATCGCCTCTTCCTCGGTCTGGAAGCGGAAAAGGGCGGCGACGGGGCCGAAGGTCTCGTCGGTGGCGATCCGCATGTCCGGGGTCATGCCGGTGAGTACGGTCGGCTCGTAGAAGGTGCCGCCGAGCGGCGAGCGCTTGCCGCCGGACACCACGGTCGCGCCCCTGGTCACGGCATCGGAGACGTGCTCCTCCACCTTGGCAAGCGCGGCGGTGTCGATCAGCGGCCCCTGCTCGACGCCGGCCTCGGTGCCCGGGCCGACCTTCAGCTTTGCCACCGCCGCCGCCAGCTTTTCCGCGAAGGCATCATAGACGGCATCCTGCACATAGATGCGGTTGACGCAGACGCAGGTCTGGCCGGTGTTGCGGAACTTGGAGACCATGGCGCCGGCCACCGCCGCATCCAGATCCGCGTCGTCGAAGACGAGGAAGGGCGCGTTGCCGCCGAGCTCCATGGAGACCTTCTTCACCGTGCCGGCGCACTGGGCCATCAGCAGCTTGCCGATTTCGGTGGAGCCGGTGAAGGAGAGCTTGCGCACCACCGGATTGGAGGTGAGCTCGCCGCCAATGACCGAGGCCGAGCCGGTGACGACGCTGAACACCCCGGCCGGCACGCCGGCCCTGAGCGCCAGTTCGGACAGCGCCAGCGCCGACAGCGGCGTCTGGGTGGCGGGCTTCAGCACCATGGGGCAGCCGGCCGCCAGCGCCGGCCCGGCCTTGCGGGTAATCATCGCCGCCGGGAAATTCCACGGCGTGATGGCAGCGGTGACGCCGATCGGCTGGCGCAGCACCAGAAGGCGGGCGTCGGCGCGCGGGCTCGGGATCACCTCGCCATAGACGCGCTTGGCCTCCTCGGCGAACCACTCGATGAAGGAGGCGGCATAGGCGATCTCGCCGCGGGATTCCGCGATCGGCTTGCCCTGCTCGGTGGTCATCAGTAGGGCCAGATCCTCCTGATGGGCCATCATCAGGTCGAACCAGCGCCGCAGGATGGTGGCGCGCTCCTTCGCGGTCTTGGCCGCCCAGGGGCCGCGGGCCCGGTCGGCCGCGGCGATCGCCCGGGCCGTCTCGGCGGCGCCCATCTTCGGGATGGTGGCGATCACCGCGCCGGTCGCCGGATTGGTCACGGGGAGGGTGGCGCCGTCATCGGCCCCCACCCATTCGCCATCGACGAGACAGAGCTGACGCAGCAGCGTCGGATCGGAAAGTTTCATTGGATCAGTCCCCTACCCGTCTCACAGCATCAGCTGCAGCGGATCCTCCAGAAGCGACCGGATCTCGGCCAGCACCCGCGCCCCCACGGCACCGTCGACGGAGCGATGGTCGACGGAGAGCGTCACGGTCATGAGGGTGTGCACCTCCACGACACCGGCGCGCACCACCGGCCGCTCCTCGGCCGCACCCACCGCCAGAATACAGCTCTGGGGCGGGTTGATGATGGCCGCGAACTGGGTCACCCCGTACATGCCGAGATTGGAGACCGAGAAGCCGCCGCCCTGATAGTCCTCGGGCTTCAGCTTGCCGTCGCGGGCGCGTGCCGCCAGATCCTTCACCTCGGCGGAGATGGTGGCGAGGCCCTTGGCATCGGCATTCTTCACCACCGGGGTGATGAGACCGCCGTCGATCGCCACCGCCACGGAAATGTCGACCGTGTCGAAGCGCAGGATGGCATCGTCGGTCCACATCGCATTGGCCTCGGGCACCCGGCGCAGCGCCAGACCGCAGGCTTTCACGATGAAATCATTGACCGAGAGCCTGTAGTCCGCACCAATGCGGCCATTGAGCTGGGCCCTGAGCGCCAGCACCGCATCCAGCTCGATCTCGCGCGAGAGATAGAAGTGCGGGATGGTCTGCTTGGCGTCCACCAGCCGGCGGGCGATGGTGCGGCGCATGCCGGTGTTCGGGTGCGGCGTCACCGCCTGCCACGGCATCGGCTTCGGCGCGGGAGCCGCAGCCGGCGCCGCAACCGCAACGGCCGCTTCCGGAACCGCAGCCACGGCGACCTCCGGCCGGTTCGCAGCCGCCGCCCGGGCGCGCTCGATGTCGAGCCGCACGATACGGCCGCGCGGGCCGGAGCCGGAGAGCCCCGTGAGCGCCACGCCATAAGTTGCCGCCAGACGCCGGGCGAGCGGCGACACGACGGCCCGTCCGCCAGACGCCGCCGCGGGCATCGCGACCGGAACCGGAGCCGCCAGCGGCGCGGGCGCGGCGACAGCCACCGGGGTCGGGGCCGCGGCAGCCGCCACCGGCGCGGCGGGCGCGGCGGCAGCACTTTCGCCGTCCGCCAGCAGCAGGGCGATGGGGGCGCCGACCTTCGCCACTCCGCCATCGGCCACCAGCAGCCGGCCGAGGGTGCCGGCCGCCTCGGCTTCCATCTCCAGAGTGGCCTTGTCGGTTTCCACCTCGGCGATCACGTCGCCGATGGCGACGGCATCGCCTGTCTGCTTCACCCAGCGGGCAATCGTCGCCTCTTCCATGCCGGCGGAGAGCGCCGGCATCAGGATTTCGGTTGCCATGGGTCAGCCCTCCGTCGCCAGATCGGGCCGGTAGGCGGCGAGGTCGGCATATTCGACGATCTCGATGATGTTGCCCTCGGGATCGCGGGCAAACACCAGAAAGGTGCCCGGCCGTACCTCGACGATCTCCGGCCCGGTCATCACGTCGACACCGGCAGCCAGCAGCCGGGCGAGCATGGCGCGGATGTCATCGACGATGAAGGTGAGATAGGCCGTGCCCAGACGCGACAGGATGAAGGCATCCGTGGCGCGCGGGGCGGCGGCCTTCTTCGGCTCCAGCAGCTTGATGCGCTCGCCATAGGGCGACTGCAGCCGGGTGACGCGATAGGCATCATCGGTCAGCGCGGTGCCGGCGGCCTTTTCGGCCGGCACGGTGACGATATTCACCTGTGTGAAGCCCAGAACATCGCAATAGAAGCGGCTGAGGGCGTCGAGATCGGCAACGCAGATCCCGACTTCCAGCGGGGCGACCATCTTCATGTTGTTCTCCTCCCCTTAGAGCGCTTTCCGTTCGCTCCAGCTCACAGGAAAGCGCTCCAGGTTTTTGATCTTACGCATTTTCTTCACGCGAACCGGTATCCACTTCGCTTGAAAATGCTCTGGAGACTCACTCAGCCGCAACCGCGAAGCCCTGGGCGGCCAGCGTGCGGGTCAGCCCCTCCTCGATCTCCACCGGACCGGCGGCGGCCGCCGCTTCCAGCACCTTGGAGACGCTGGGCGAGGCCTCGCCGCCGTGCACCCGCTGCACCGGCTGGTCGAGCCAGTCGAACAGCCGGCGCTGCACCTCGTCGCCGAGCAGCGTGCCATAGGAGGTGCCGAGCGAGCCCTGCTCGACGATCAGAACATTGTTGGTCTTCATCACCGAGGCGGAAATGGTGTCCCAGTCGAGCCCGGCGCGGTCGAGACTGCGGAGGTCGATCACCTCGGCGTCGATGCCGAGCTTCTGCACCGCGGCCAGTGTCGGGGCGACCATGGCGCCATAGGTCAGCACCGTCATCGCCCGGCCGGTGCGCACCACCTTGGCCTTGCCGAAGGGGATGAAGAAGTCGAGATCATCCACCGGGGCGAGACCCGAGGCGTTGTAGAGATCCACATGCTCCAGCACGAGCACCGGATCCTTGCAGCGCAGCGCGCTGTTCATCAGCCCGACATAGTCGAACGGCGTCGACGGGGCGACGATGCGCCAGCCGACCGAGGTGGCAAAGATGCCGGCCGGATCCATGGAATGCTGGGAGCCATAGCCGGTGCCCATGGCGATCTTGGTCCGGAGCACCAGCGGCATGATGCCTTCGCCGCCGAACATGTGGCGCGCCTTGGCGATCTGGTTGAACACCTGATCCGCCGCCACCCACATGAAGTCCGGATACATGAACTCGATGACGGGGATGTAGCGGCCATCCATGGCGATGCCGCCGGCCAGCCCCGCAAAGGCGTTCTCGCTGATCGGCGTGCCCAGCACCCGGTCGGGCCAGAGATCGGCGAGCCCGCGGGTGGCGCCGTTGGTGCCGCCCTTCAGGCGGTGAATGTCCTCGCCCATGATGACGATGCGGTCATCCACCTGCATGCGCCGCTGCATGACATCGGCAACCGTGGTGATGAACTTCTTTTCTTCGAGCCGGCCGCGGAAGGTCTCCTGCTCCTCATGGCGCACGCCGGCCATCTCCGAGAGATCGCCGCGGATGCCATAGTCGCGGAAATCCGGCGACGGCCACAGCTCCGGCCGGATGCGCAG
>JBBSSF010000013.1:0-17282 GCA_038242345.1 Hyphomicrobiales bacterium | reverse complement strand
TGGCGTCATGCTCTTCGAGAGGAGGCATAATGCAGCATTGGGACTTGACAGAAAGATCCTGCAAATCCCGCGGACTGGAAGGCTCCGCGACTTGTGCTGCACTGCGGAACGACTTTTCCATCCGGTGGCGTATGGAAACTTCCGCGTGCCAGGTCCGGAATCGACCGGCGGGGGCACCGGCGCCGAAAGTGCACGCTGCGCGCCCCCTCGGTTACCGGTCAGCGACTCCGGGGCGACGAAAACAGACGGGCCGCCCGTCAGCATCGGGGCGGCCCGGCCAGTCAGTCTATCGTCGAACGGGATGGGATCAGGCGCCCGGCGTCCAGGCGTCATAGTCCCCGGTCACCTTCGGGCGCTGGCCGTCGCGCAGCAGCGAGCCCTGGGGGCGATAGGCGAGCGGCGTGCCCGTCGGGTTCGAGCGGTGCTCGATCTCCCAGGGGTGCGGCTTGTAAGTTTCCTCGGTCGGCGGGGTATCCACCTTGTGATGGATCCAGCCATGCCAGCCCGGCGGAATGGCGCTCGCCTCGGCCTCGCCATTGTAGATCACCCAGCGGCGCTGGAAGCCGATGGTCGGATCCTTGGCGCCGCCCTTGGTACGAAAATAGCGGTTGCCGAACTGGTCGGTGCCCACCAGCTCGCCATGGCGGTTGGTGAACAGGCGCGTTCCCATGGTCTCGCTGTTCCACCAGGTGAAGAGTTCGAGAAGCAAGGCGCGCATCTGTCGGCTCCAGTTTCGTCCGGCGACTATGGCGCCGGAACCGCCCGCTTGTCCAGAATCACGCGCTCTGGCGGGTCGTCGCAGGGGTGGGACTGCCGAGTCGGGTCCGGATCTCGGCAGCGATCGTCCGGGTGGCATCGATCGGCGAATAGCTGCGTTCCGTCAAGGGACCATCAAACCAGTCCATGACGCCGGCGCGGATGAGCGCCTCATGAAAAAGGATGAACTTGCGGGTGCCGCCGGCCAGCCGGAAGGCATGCACCGGCCGGCCGGTGGCCGCGGCCTCGCTCAGCATGGCGACCGAATCACAGGTCACCACCAGATGATCGGCAAGGCCGAGAATGCCGAAATAGGGATTGTCGCCGCTGCCATCCCAGAAGAAGCCGGGCACGCCGGAGATCGCCGCCCTCAGCGCCGCCTGGGCTTCCGGCGGCGTGCGCCGGGAGGGCGTCACCAGAAGCGAGCCGCCCGAGGCCGCGGCGGCCTCGGCCAGCCGGCGGCCCAGTTCGGCGGCTTCGGCCGGGGTGAAGCGGTAGGCGCCGCTCGGGCCGCCCACCAGCACGCCGATCCGCGGCTCGGGCAGATGCGACACCCGCGGCAGCAGGCGCGCGGCGCCATCCACCAGCCGGGCAGCGGTTGCCCGCAAGGGCGCCGTCGGCGTGTGGATCACGTTGCCGGCCCGGGAAAGCGCCCGCCGGCGGCAGAAATCATGATCGTTGACCCAGACAAGGTCGAAATCGGCCGGCGAGACCCGGGGATCATGCAGCACGACGACGAAGGGCCGGGGCGCCGGCAGCCGGGCGATGGCCCGGGCGGCAGGGATCGCCTGGCGGCCGGAGGCGATCACCAGGTCCGGCAGCGGCGGGGCGAGGGGGCCGGTCAGGTGGCCGGGCCCGAACGGGGCGATCCAGGACCAGGGCGCCGTCAGCCGGACCCGGACGATCCGGGGATCACAGCCGAGGGCTTCCGCCACGGCGACGGACTGGGTTTCATGGCCGGCCTTGCCCTCGGGCACGATGACCAGGGCCGATTTCGGCTCCACGCTGTCCTCTCCCGCTCCCCACGCCGAGACGGTGCACCTTGACTTCCGGTCCGGCGCGATCGTCTCTCCCGCAGCCGGCTCCGGCGTGTTATGCCCTGATGCGACCGGCGCGCAAAGGGGGCGCGGTACAGTTCTTCCCGCACGCCCTGATCCTGCCGCCCGCTTCTGCCGGCCCCGGGCCGGTCACCCGCATGCCATCTGGCCCTGCCATCTCCCGCTAGGACGGACGCTCCGTTGAAGCTGCGCCTCGATGCCATCGACTGGAAGATCCTGAAGGAGCTTCAGGACGATGGCCGGATCACGAATGTGGAATTGTCGCGCCGGGTCGGAATTTCCGCTCCGCCCTGCCTGCGCCGGGTGCGCGCCCTGGAGGAGGCCGGCGTCATCCGGGCTTACCGGGCGCTGCTGGACGAGAAGGCCCTCGGCTTCGATCTCACCGCCTTCGCCTTCGTCTCGCTCAGATCCCAGGCCGAGACGGATCTTTCCGGCTTTCAGGATATCGTGCGGACCTGGCCCATCGTGCGCGAGGCGTGGATGCTGTCGGGGGAAATCGACTTCATCCTCAAATGCGTCGCCCCGACCCTCAGGACCTTCCAGACCTTTGTCACCAACGAGCTGACCGCCGCTCCGCAGGTGGCCAGCGTGCGCACCGCGCTGTCGTTGCGCGAGGCCAAGAATGATCCCGCGGTTCCCATCGACTGATCGGAAGCGGACAAGCGCTTCCATCTGCGCGAAGTTGCCGGTCTGGCCGCGAAACTCCTGATTTTACATTCTTATTGAACCTAGAAATTGCTTGCGGCACCCTGTCGCGTTGGCTCATAACCGCCACGGCCCGGGTACACGGGCCCCCGGGGCGGAGGTCCGGTGCCGACCGGATGAGGACGGCACGCCAGAACTTGCGTATAGACTCGCGGATAGACTTGACGGAATCTGCCATCGGGCAGGCCGCAGGGAAGCAATTTGTTCCTCTGCCGGGCAGCCCGGCCGGGGACTTGCCCGACGGGGGGAGAGATGAAACGGGGGGCTGCCGCTCTTGGTCGCCGGGCCACCGTCGTCAGCGTCGTCGCCGCCATTCCGATGGTGGTGATCTTCATGCTGACGACGCTGCATCATGTCGGCGAAGAACGCACCACCCTCTATGGCGCCTTCCGGGCGGGAATCGACGTGGATCGCCGTCAGGTGGAGGTGGAGGTCCGGGCCGCGCGGGTTCTTGCGGAGGGAACCGCTGCGCTGATCGCAAAGAGTCTCGCCCTCACCATGCCGCTTCCCCGGGATCCCGAGGGGCTGATCGTGCGGCCGCTCGCCGGCGGCGAGAGCCGGGCGGAGGTTCTTGAGCCGGCAGGCGAGACCGGGCGGGGTGGCGAGGACGGGATCTTCATCGCCGATCCCACTCTTGCGACGGGCAGCGACGCCGGGCGGCGGCTGCGGTCGGTGACCCTTGCCGCGCTGGCGCCGATGAATGTGCTGCGGCGGATCTCGCCGGCGCCGGCGGTGGGCTTTTCCTATTTCGTTGCCCGCGCGGCCGATCTTCTCGTGGTGACGCCACCGCTTTCGACCGTGCGCTTTCTTGAGGCGGCGGGCTATTCCTCCGTCGCGCGCCTGCTCGGCGCGCTGCGGCAGCGGCCCTATTTCCGCGCGATTGTCGATC
Organism: Hyphomicrobiales bacterium; assembly: GCA_038242345.1. GTDB lineage: Bacteria > Pseudomonadota > Alphaproteobacteria > Rhizobiales > Segnochrobactraceae > JBBSSF01. The sequence goes on along the minus strand of JBBSSF010000013.1, from coordinate 13,874 downwards.
AGCCGGGTCCGGTGCGGACGCCGCGCTGGGCCGGGCCCTACCGGGACCTGTTCACCGGCGATGCCACCATGGCCTATGCGGTGCCGGTGGAGCAGGGCGAGGCCCTTGTCGGGGTCGTCGGCGTCAATCTGCTCCTCGGCCGCCTGGCGGATCAGCTGGTGCAGGGGGACGAGGTTCGCCACGAGGTCCGCCTGCTGACGGAGACCGGCGAGACCCTGCTGGCGCGGGGCGCGGATGGCCTCGTCTCGGTGGCCGGTCTCGGCCGCGTGCTGCCGCCGGTGTCCGGTGTCACGGCCGCCGATCTGGCCGGGCTCTCCCCCGGGGCGGAGCAGCCGGTTGAGGTTGGCGACTGGTATCTGATGGCGCGCGCCGTCGAGGGCACGCCGTGGCGGCTGGTCTGGGCTGTCCCGTCCGGGGTGGTGGCCGAGTCGGTGCGGGCGGGGGGGCGGGATTTCGTCCTGCTGCTCGGGGTCTTCATCCTGTCGGTGATGGCCGGAATCCTGCTCATTCGCCGGGTGCTGGTGCGCCCGATGGTGGAATTCATCTATTTTCTCGACGGGGTGCTGTCCGGCCGGGCGTCCGATCCGCCGGCCTTCGGCGAGCCGTGGCAGCTTTGGGCCAGCGGCGTGGCGGCGGGCTTTGCCCGCAACCGGGACCTGACCCGGCAGGCGACCGAGCGGGGCGACCATCTGGCGGCCCTCATCCGCATTTCCATCGATGCTGTCGTCACCTTCGACGGGCAGGGGCACATCCTCGCCTTCAATCCGGCGGCCGAGACCATGTTCGGGGTGCGCGAGAGCGAAGTCATCGGACGCACGCTGGAACAGGTCATCGTGCCCCGGGAGGATGTCGCCACCCATCGCGCGCTGATGGCGACCCTGCGCCAGCGCGGGGCGGACGCGATGCCGCGGGAAATCGTCGAACGCCGGCTGTGCCGGGCAGATGACGGCCGCATCTTTCCGGCCGAGATCGCCGTCACCGGTGTCGAGGCGGGCAGCGACCTGCTGCTCACCGCCTATATCCGCGACATTTCCGTCCGGGTGGAGCATGAGCGGCGGATCGCCGATCTCGCCTTTCGCGACAGCCGGACCGGGCTGCCGAACCGGATCGGCCTGCTCGAATGCATCGACGCGATGCTGGGCGAACGGCGGTCGCTCGTCCTTGCCTTTCTGGATCTTGTCCAGCTCGGGGATGTGCGGCTGTCCTTCGGTCATGAATATGCCGAGCAGGTCGTCTGCGCCTTCGTCGAGCGGCTGCGCTCGCATCTGCCGGAGGGAACGCGGATTGCCCGGCTGGGACCGTCCCATCTGGCGGTGCTCGGCGAGGGGCCGGGGACCGACCTGCTGGCCAGCATCGAGCGCAACGCGTCCGAGCCGCTGGAAGCCGGGGGCCGCACCATCGCGCTGCGTTGTTCCGTCGGGGCGACGCGGGTGGAGGCCGGCCGGCTGTCCGATCCCGAAGCAATGCTGCGCGAGGCCGAGACGGCGGCCCTGATGGCACGTCTGGGCTCCCATCCTGCAACGGTGGTGCTGTTCGACCCCGGCATGCTCGCCAACCTGCGCCGCAATGCCGAGATCGAGCAGGGGCTGCGCCACGCGCTGTCGCGCTCGGATGAACTCTGGATCGCCTTCCAGCCGATCATTTCGCTCGCCGCTGGCGAGCTGGAGAGTTTCGAGGTGCTGGTGCGCTGGAATCATCGGGATTTCGGCGCGGTCTCGCCGGTCGAGTTCATTCCGGTGGCCGAGCGCACGGGTCTCATCTTCCCGCTCGGGCGCTGGATCGTGCAGGCGGCCATCGACGTGCTGGCCGGCTGGGCCCGGCAGTGCCCGCCGGGCGCGCGGCCGCCGGGGCTGGCGATCAACCTGTCCGCCCGGCAGCTGTCCGACCCGGAGCTGGAGGCGACGATCACCGGCCGGCTGGCCGCCACCGGGCTCGATCCCGCTCTCATCGAGCTGGAGATTACCGAGACCACGCTTCTGGACGGCGATCCCTCGGTGGTGGATGTCCTCACCCGGCTGCGTACCCTCGGCGTGCGCATCGTCGTCGACGATTTCGGCACCGGCTATTCGTCCCTGGGTTATCTGCGCACCCTGCCCGTCGATGTGGTGAAGATCGACCGCTCCTTCGTCAGCAATGTCGGCTCGGACCCGGCGCGGGAGGCGATCGTGCGCGCCGTCACCGGTCTGGGGCACGCCCTCGGCCTGCGGATCGTTGCCGAGGGCATCGAGACCTCCGACGAGGCACGCATCGTGCGGGCGATCGGCTGCGATCTCGGCCAGGGCTTCCTGTTCAGCCGCCCGGTGCCGGCCGGCGAGGCCCTCGACATCGTGCTCGCCCGCCGGCGCTGGTGCGTGCGGACGGAGCCGGCCCTGGCGGACACCTGACCCGCCTGCCGTCTGCCCGCGCCCTTGGGGGTGCGCCAGTATGATCCTCCGCCTCCCGCGCCCGGCACCTTCCGGGAGCGCGGAGGAATATGTCACCAAGGAGTCGGTCGCCCCCGCTCCCGGACGGCGTCGACAGGAGGAACAAGATGCGGATCTGGATTGCCCGGGCGTGCATCGTCATCGCAATGGGTCTCGGGCTCTGGGGCGTCCGGGACATCATCGGCATCTTCGCCGTCGATCTGGCGCCGGCCGAGGCCGGCATGACGCAGATGCTGCTGACCACCGGCATCGTGAAACTGGTCGTCGCGGTCATCATCGGAACCCTCGCCATCAAGCGCGGCTGAGGCCGCTTCGGCCCGGTGCACCCCCGGGGGGACGGGGGCGCGCGCTCGGCGAGCGGCCGCTTTCCTTCCTTGTGCGATCGGGGGCGCGATTGCCGGAAAAGCTTGATGCACGCCCGTTTTCGGGCGATCCTGTCCAGACAATCAGTTCTGCTCGCCGGCCCCCGATCCGGCAGCGGATGAGCCGGGGGCGGAGGGGAGGGGGATCTTCTCCGTCCCCGGCTTTCGTTTGCCCCGGAGCGCAGCTGTCCGCTGTCTTCCGGTGTCCGTCCCGTCCCGCCGCCCTGGCGACGCACATCTTCCGGATGTGAGGACAGGGCCCCGAACGGAGCGATCGGACGTCTGCCCGCTTGACAGGGGTCCGGGCAGACACTTATCAAAGTCCGGACTTGTTTTAATCGGTGGCGGAACGGATCCGCTGCCGGGAGACGGAGACCGGTCATGACCTTCGAACTGCCGAAGCTGCCCTTTGCCGAGAACGCGCTCGCTGCCCGTGGCATGTGCCAGGAGACCCTGGAGCTGCATCATGGCAAGCACCATCAGGCCTATGTCACCGCCCTGAACGGCTTCGTCGAGAAGAACCCCGATCTCCAGGGCAAGACCCTCGAAGAGATCGTGATGTTCTCCGCCGGCAAGCCGGATCTGGCCCCGGTGTTCAACAATGCCGGCCAGCACTGGAACCACATCGTGTTCTGGGAGAACCTGTCGCCGAATGGCGGTGGCATCCCGGGCGCGCTGGAAGCCAAGATCATCGAGGACCTGGGCAGCGTTGCCGCGTTCAAGGACGCCTTCAAGGCGGCTGCCATCTCGCAGTTCGGCTCCGGCTGGGCCTGGCTGGTGGTTGATGGCTCCGGCAAGCTGAAGGTCACCAAGACCCCGAACGGCGGCAACCCGCTGGCGAGCGGCGAGGGCAAGGTGCTCCTCGGCCTCGACGTGTGGGAGCACTCCTACTATCTCGACTTCCGCAACCGTCGCCCGGACTATGTGACCAACTACCTCGACAAGCTCGCCAACTACGAGTACGCCGAGGCGGCCCTGAAGTCGGCCTGAGGCTTTCCGGCGCCCGCCCCCCGGGCGCCGTCCTGACCGGTCCGCCGGTCCCGAGAATTCGGAAACCGCCCTGTCCGGGATGCCGGGTCGGGCGGTTTTTCGTTGTCCGGGAGGGACGCGCCGGCACGCCGCGAGAGGGTCGCGCGTCCGGCTTTGGGAGCAGGCTTTCATACCAAAGATCCTTGAAAAGGACTCTTTGGTATTCCGGTTCAGACTTCTCATGCCATTGAGGCATATGAGAAATCTGATGTTCTTCAGGCGCGCGGTGCGGTCAGCACTTCGTGCGCCTGGTATCAGGCGACGGCCCGGGCGTCCGTCTCGGGGGCGATGCGATAGGCGCAGCGCCGGTCGCCGGAGCGGATGTGTTCGAGGCGCTCCACCCGGACACCGGGGCCGAGCACATCGCGGAAAAGGTCCAGCTCCGCCCGGCAGAAGCCCGCGCAGGCGCGGGCCGCCGCGGAAATCGGGCAATGATGCTCGCAGATGATGAAGCTGTCGCCGTCCCGGCTCCAGTCGGCGAGATAGCCTTCGCGCCGCCGGATGGCCGCCAGATCCGCCACGCGCCCGGCCAGATCTTCCGGAGCGGCGGCGATTTCGGCCAGATAGCGCGCCCGGGTGGAGCGTTCGCGCGCTTCCACCAGCCGGTCGAGGGCGGCTTCTCCCAGCTCGCTGCGCAGGTTCTGGATAAGCTGCACCATCAGGTCGGCATGGGCATCGGGAAAGCGCGCGTCGCCCGCCGGTGTCGGCTGGAAGCGCAGCGCCGGACGGCCCGGTCCGCGCGCCGTGGTGCCGGCCACCACCAGCCCCTCGTCGGCCAGCCGCTGGAGCTGCTGGCGCGCCGCCTCCGCCGTCACGCCCAGGGCGCGGCCAAGCTCCGCCGCGGTCTGGGGACCACGGGTCTTGAGGAGCAGCAGCAGCCGATCCCCCGCGGATCGCGGGCTCCAGGGGTCGGACGGCGGATCGGACTGAGGGTGCGGCATCCGGTTTCCGGGCTGAGGGCCTGCATCGACGAAAAAATGATTGTCCGACAGACTATCGTGCGCCGCCCCCGACGGCAACCCGGCTGTCCGGAGCGGAGCCGGGGCGGGCGCGGACATGAAAGCCCGCGGGGCCGGCGCCTCGGGGCTGTGCGGGCGGAGCGGATTGGATTATATGGGGCCGTCCTGTGCCTTGCCGGCTTCCTGTCCTGCCCGTTCTGGCGCAGGCGCCACGCCCTTTCGCATCTTCCACTCGGGATGAGTTCCATGACGGCCGATTTCCTTCCCCTTGACGACGCCCTTGCCGCTGCGGCGCGTCAGGGCAAATCCTGGCCGTTCGAGGAGGCGCGCAAGCTCATCGCACGGCTGGCCGATCAGGGGCGGACGTCGGGAACCGTGCTGTTCGAGACCGGCTATGGTCCGTCGGGCCTGCCGCATCTGGGCACCTTCGGCGAGGTGGCCCGCACCACCATGGTGCGCCATGCCTTCGAGGTGCTGACCGAAGGCGCCTTCGAGACCCGGCTGCTGTGCTTCTCCGACGACATGGACGGCCTGCGCAAGGTACCGGAGAATGTGCCGAACAAGGACCTGCTGGCGGCCAATCTCGGCAAGCCGCTGACCGTGGTGCCGGATCCCTTCGGCACCCACGCCTCCTTCGGCGCCCACAACAATGCCCGGCTGCGGGCCTTCCTCGATCGCTTCGGCTTCTCCTACGAGTTCGCCAGCGCGACCGAGTACTACAAGTCCGGCCGCTTCGATGCGACCCTCCTCACGGTGCTGGAGCGCTATGAGGACATGATGGCCATCATGCTGCCGTCCCTGCGCGAGGAGCGGGCGGAAACCTATTCGCCCTTCCTGCCCGTCTGCCCGCGCACCGGTGTCGTGCTTCAGGTGCCGATCGTCGAGCGCAAGCTCGATGCCGGCACCATCGTCTACAAGGATCCGGAGACGGGCGCCCTTGTCGAGGTGCCGGTGACGGGCGGCCACTGCAAGCTGCAGTGGAAGCCGGACTGGGCCATGCGCTGGACCGCGCTCTCCGTCGATTATGAGATGGCGGGCAAGGACCTGATCGACTCGGTGAAGCTGTCGGGCCGCATCTGCTCGGCCCTGGGCGGCCGCCCGCCCGAGGGCTTCAACTACGAGCTCTTCCTCGACGAGAAGGGCGAGAAGATCTCCAAGTCGAAGGGCAACGGCCTGACCATCGACGAGTGGCTGACCTATGCCGCGCCGGAAAGCCTGTCGCTGTTCATGTTCACCAAGCCGAAGACGGCGAAGAAGCTCTATTTCGACGTGATTCCGCGCACCGTCGACGATTATTTCAGCTTCCTCGATGCCTTCACCCGGCAGGGGCCGACGCAGCAGGTGGACAATCCGGCCTGGCACATCCATTCCGGGCGCCCGCCCGTGGTCGATGTGCCGGTCAATTTCTCCATGCTGCTCAATCTGGTGAGCGCCTCCCATGCCGAGGCGCCGGCGGTGCTGTGGGGCTTCCTCTCGCGCTATGCGCCGGGGGCGACGCCGGAGAGCCATCCTGTGCTCGACCAGCTCGTCGGCTATGCCATCCGCTACTTCCACGACTTCGTCGCGCCGACCAAGGTCTTCCGCGCGCCGGACGAGACCGAGCACGCCGCGCTCTCCGCCCTCGACGAGAAGCTGGCGAGCCTCGATCCGGCGTCCTCGGCCGACGACATCCAGGACGCCGTCTACGAGGTGGGCCGGACCTTCTTCCCGGACCACAAGAAGACCAGCCCGGATGGCCGCCCGGGCGTGTCGCTGGAATGGTTCGCCACTCTCTACCGGCTGCTGCTCGGCCAGGAGCGCGGACCGCGCTTCGGCTCCTTCGTGGCTCTCTATGGCATCGCGGAAACCCGCGCCCTGATCGCCGCCGCCTCTGCCCGCAAGGCAGTCTGACGGACTGGGCGACAAGACTGACGGACGGGCCCGGGCGCAATCCCGGGCCCGTCGGCATTTTGGGGAGACGCCGGGCTCGGGTTCCGGTGTGGCGAACGGAAAATGCTCTAGAGCATTTTCCGTTCGCTTCGGCTCACGGTAAACGCTCTAGTATTTTGATTTTACGCATTTTCTTCACGCGAACTGGTATCCACTTCGCTTGAAAATGCTCTAGCGGGCCGGTGAGATCAGATTGACCGGCGGTCCATCACCCGGCTCCTGATCGGGGGGAGCCGGCGCGGGGGGCGTCTCCAGAGGCGATCCGCCGACGGGGAGCGGCGTGCCGATGGCCTCGGGCATGGTGCGGGCCGGCACGATGGGCGCGTGGAGGGCCGGCGCGCTCTGCCAGATGCCGAGCCGGGCGGTGCGCGCCTCGTCGGCAAGGCCGGCAAAATTCTCCGGTGCATCCCCGGCCGGCTCGGCCCAGCCCTGCTGCACCAGCCATTCCGAGAGATCATGCGGACCGATGGCGCAGCTGGCGACGGCTTCGTCCGGTCGTCCGTCAGGAAGCGGCACCGGCTGTGTGCAGGTGACGCGGCGGGCGCCGATGAAAGCGCGCAGGGCCGAGCGGGCCTGCACCCCGCAGGGCCACAGCCGCCCGTCCGGATCGGTGCAGACCTTGTCGAGATCGGGCGGGCGAATCCCGGCCAGCACGATCGTCTGCCGGGCCGCACGGATGCGACCCGGCGCGTCGACCTGTACCCGGGCGAAGGCCACCGGCTCCGGCGGCTTTTCCGGCGGCGGAGGCCGGGCAGGCGGCTCGGCCCGCACCAGCGGCCCCCTAATTTCCGGGGCGGGCAGGATGGCTTCGCCCCCGGCAACCGGCCGGGCTGCCGCGTCCGGCTCGGCGGTCGCGATCGGTGCACTCGCCGGGACGGAGGGAGGGGCCGGGCGATCTGCGGGTCCCGGCCCGATCAGGCCAGTCTGGGGCGCGGGCGGGGCCGGACGCGGCAGCCCGGCCGGCGGCTCGACCAGCAGCCAGACGGCGCCGAGGCCGAGAACACCGACGATCAGGGCAAGGGTGGTAGCCGACGGAAAACGGGATTTCCGCCGCGGCGGAGCGATCGGATGGTGGCGGTGCATTCTTACTGGCTCGCCCACAGGATGCGATCGAGCGCGCGGACCGATTCCAGGGGGATGGTGCGCAGGGGATCGGCGGGATCGAAGGGGCGCAGTTCCAGAAGATTGCCAGCGCGCCGGTGGAGGATCATGGCGACCACGGCCCCGTCCACCGTGTGCACGATCACCCGGTCGTTGCGCCGCACAGGCGCGCCGGGGGCAACGATGAGGACGTCGCCATCGCGATAGAGCGGCAGCATCGTGTCGCCGACCACTTCGAGGGCATAGATGGCCGTGTCATAGGGCGCCGGGATCGGGATGTCCTCCCGCCGGCCGGTGTCGTCGGCAAAGCCCGGCGGATAGCCCGGAATGCCGGACAGGGGCACGAAGGCGAAGGACTCCGACAGCCGCCCCCCCATGCGCGTGGAAGTTGCGGCGCCGGCAAGGGCGAAGAACTCGTCCGCCCGGGCGCCGGTGGCTTCCAGGATCTTGGCGATGGACTCGGTGGAGGGCCAGCGCGGCCGGTCGCCCGCCATGCGCTTGGAGCGGTTGAAGGTGGTGGGATCGAGGCCCGCGCGCCGGGCCAGCCCGGACGTCGTCATGTTGTGGCGTTCCGCGAGGGCGTCTATGGCGGCCCAGACACGGTCATGGGTCAGCGCGTTCCTGTCGAGCATCGCCTGTTCCTCCCGCGGACAGGGGGTATCCGGCACGCGAAGAGCGGAGAAGCGACCGTCCTTCGGAGTCCCCTCCGATTCAACCACGAGGGCCTGTGCCATCCGGATAGCCGCTTCCCGGAGAGCTGTCCAGTCACGCGGCCGTCAGCCTTTGGGCCCGCCCGGCCTTGTTGCGGACCGGCGTGCTGCGCCGGGCCAGACATGAAAACGGCCCCCGGATTCCCGGGGGCCGCTTGCAATTCTCCGGTCAGGGGACAGGCGGGGCATTCCGCCCGCACCCCGGCCTGAAGTGTCAGTGGGCGTCGGCCCAGATGCGCTTCTTGGTGAGGAAGAGCGCGCCGGCGAACACCGCGAGGAAGATCAGCACATTGAGGCCGATCCGCTTGCGGGCGTCGAGATGGGGCTCGGCAGCCCACATCAGGAAAGCCGACACGTCCTTGGCATACTGGTCGACGGTCATCGGCGTGCCGTCGGTATATTCCACGAGACCGTCCTGGAGGGGCGGCGCCATGGCGAGCGAGATGCCGTTGATGAAGTTCGGGTTGTAGTGCTGGCCCGGCATCAGGGTGACACCCTCCGGCGGCTCCTCGAAGGAAGTCAGCAGGGTGTAGATGTAGTCCGGGCCGCCTTCCTGATACTGGGTGACGACGTCGAACACGAACCAGGGGAAGCCGCGCTCCACCGCCCGGGCCTTGGCCAGCAGCGACATGTCCGGCGGCAGGGCGCCGCCGTTTGAGGCGCGGGCCGCCTCGTCATTGGCGAACGGCGAGGGGAAGCGGTCCGACAGACGGCCGGGACGCTGGAACATGTCACCGTCGGAATTGGGTCCGTCGGTGACCTGGACGCTGGCCGCCAGCACCTTGGCCTGTTCTTCGGTGAACTGCGGGCCGCCCGGCTGAACCAGGTTGCGGAAGGCCACATATTTCATCGAATGGCAGGCCGAGCACACGTCCTTGTAGATCTTGTAGCCGCGCTGGAGCTGGGCCGGATCATAGGTGCCGAGAGGGCCGGCGAAGGACCAGTCCTGTCGGTTGATGTGCTTCTCGTGCCCTTCCGCGGCCTGGGCGGCGGTGCCGCCCAGAACCGTGGCCGCACCGATGATGCCGGTTGCAGCGAGCGTGAGCGCCAGGATGCCGGAGCGCAGGAACCCGCCGAAGCTCTGGAGATTGACCATCATGGGAGTCTTTCCGTCTTCGTCTCGGGTCCATCAGCCCTTGCGCTCGGGCGCGGCAACGGCACCGGCCGGGGTGGCAGAGCCACCCTTGGCCAGGATCGCTTCCGAGATCGAGTTGGGCAGCGGCTTCGGCTTCTCGAACAGGCCGACCAGCGGCATGATGACGAGGAAATGGGCGAAGTAGTAGACCGTGCACAGGCGCGACAGGATCACGTAGACGCCTTCCGCCGGACGCGAGCCGAGCCAGCCAAGAAGCACGCACACCACAGCCAGGATCCAGAAGAACTGGCGATAGACCGGGCGGAAGGTGCAGGAGCGGACCTTGGAGGTGTCGAGCCAGGGCAGGAAGAACAGCACCGCGATGGCGCCGAACATGGCCAGAACACCGCCGAGCTTGTCCGGGATCGCGCGCAGGATCGCGTAGAACGGCAGGAAGTACCATTCCGGAACGATGTGCGCCGGGGTCACCATCGGGTTCGCCGGGATATAGTTGTCCGGGTGACCCATGTAGTTCGGCAGGTAGAAGGCGAACCACGCGAAGAAGATCATGAAGCAGACGACCGCGAAGCCGTCCTTGATCGTCGCGTAGGGGGTGAAGGGAACGGTGTCGCCCTTCGACTTCACTTCGATGCCAGCCGGGTTGTTCTGGCCGGAAACGTGCAGCGCCCAGACATGGAGCACGACAACGCCGACGATCACGAACGGCAGCAGGTAGTGGAGGGAGAAGAACCGGTTCAGCGTCGCGTTGTCGACCGAGAAGCCACCCCACAGCCAGGTGCGGACTGCCTCACCGACGAGCGGGATCGCCGAGAACAGGTTGGTGATGACGGTGGCACCCCAGAAGGACATCTGGCCCCAGGGGAGCACATAGCCCATGAAGGCAGTCGCCATCATCAGCAGGAAGATCACCACACCGAGGATCCACAGGATCTCGCGCGGCTCCTTGTAGGATCCGTAATAGAGACCCCGGAAGATATGAATGTAGACGGCGATGAAGAACATCGACGCGCCGTTGGCGTGCAGGTAGCGCAGCATCCAGCCATAGTTCACATCACGCATGATGTGCTCGACCAGATCGAACGCGACCAGGGTATTCGGCGCATAGTGCATCACCAGCACGACGCCGGTAATGATCTGCGCGATGAGCATGAACGAGAGAATGGCGCCGAACGTCCAGAAATAGTTCAGGTTGCGCGGCGTCGGATAGGCGACGAAGGAACCATGAACCAGGCTGATGATCGGCAGCCGGGCTTCGAGCCATTTCTCGATCTTGGTCTTCGGCACGTAGGTGGAATGTCCTTCCATGGCGGCCTCCCCTGAGCCTTCAGCCGATCGTGATCACGGTGTCGGACGTGAAGGCATAGGGCGGCACCTCGAGATTCTGAGGCGCCGGGCCCTTCCTGATCCGGCCGGCGGTATCATAGTGCGAGCCGTGGCAGGGGCAGAACCAGCCACCGTAGTCACCGGACTGTCCGATCGGCACGCAGCCCAGATGGGTGCACACGCCGAGCATGACGAGCCAGTTTTCCTTGCCCTTGGCCGCCCGGTTCTCGTCCGTCGCAGGAGCGTCAGCGGGCAGGTTCAGGTTGCGCGCGATCGGGTCGCGCAGCTCGGAGACGGGGGTGCCGTTGGCCTCCTCGATCTCCTTCTGGGTGCGGTGCCGCACGAAGACCGGCTTGCCGCGCCACTTGATGGTGATCGCCTGACCTTCCTCGACCGCCGAAACGTCCACCTCGCTGGAGGCGAGCGCGAGCGCGGAGGCGTCCGGGTTCATCTGGTCGATCAAGGGCCAGATAAGCGCCGCGGCGCCGACGGCCCCGAGGGCGCCGGTCGCCAGGTAGAGGAAATCGCGGCGCGTCGGTTCCGACGTGTCGATGGTCGCCAAGATCGGCTCCTCTCGATTCCGAATGGTCCAGTTTCTTTTATCCGGCACGCGGACGGCCGGGTCCGACTCGCAGCGCGACAGGCCCGCCGCTCCCTCGGGAGCGACGCCCACCGGACGCGCGCCCGCATCATCGAACGGCCTGAGAGGCGCCAGATTGCCGACGGTTCTTGCACCCGTCTCCGGGCTTGTCCAGTGCAGCTTCCGGCTAGCGGACCGAATGTCGCAATATTCCAAGTCAAGCCGCAGAAGTATGCGGGTGATGGCGCGACCGGGCGGTGCGGTTGAAGGCTGTCCGGCCGCGCCATCGCATTCCATCATAAACGGATTCGTCTGCCCGGTCGCGGGGCGGACTTTCCCGGAGGGTCTCCCGGTGCGCCTTGCGCTGTTCCAGCCCGACATTCCCCAGAATGCCGGCACGCTCATGCGTCTGTGCGGCTGTCTCGACGTTGCCATGGACCTGATCGGACCGGCGGGATTCGACGCCTCCGACCGCATGCTGCGCCGCTCGGGGCTCGATTATGTCGCCCGTGCCGCGGTCGCCCGCCATGTGGACTGGACCGCCTTCGAGGCCACGCGGCAGGCCCGCGGCGGGCGGCTGGTGCTGCTCTCGACCCGCGGCGCCATCGACCATGTCGCGGCCGCCTTCCGGCCCGACGACACCCTGCTCGTCGGCCGCGAGTCGGCCGGGGTGCCCGACCACGTCCACGCCGCGGCGGACCTCGTCGTGCGCATTCCCATGGTGGCTGGGGTGCGCTCCCTCAATGTGGCGGTGGCTGCGGCCATCGTCCTGGGGGAGGCGCTGCGCCAGACCGGCGGCTTCCCCGGGGCGCCGGAGGCGGCGCCCGCCGTCGGCTGACCCTGCGGCTGCGCGGGCGCAAAAGGAAAAGCCCGGCCTTTCCCATGCAGGGGAAAGACCGGGCTTTCTCATGCCAGGCGCACGAGGTGCTGACCGCACCGTGCGCCTGAAGATCAGTAGATTTTCCATATGCCCCAAGGATATGGGACATCTGGATCAGAATGCCGAAGAGTCCTTTTCAAGGATCTTTGGTATCATGTCGTGTCCCTGTCCGCGAGTGGCCGGATCGCCGGGTCCCGCGGACAGGGGGGGCAGGGATCAGAACTTGTAGCCGACGCCGGCGCGGACGGTCTGGCTGGACAGGTCCGTCTTCACCTTGGTGCCGGTGGACGTATAGAAGTCCTGACCGCCCACGTCGGTGTAGAGATATTCGACGCGGGTGGTGATGTGGTCGGTCACCAGACCCTCGACGCCGCCGCCGACCGCGAAGCCGCCGCGGATGCCGTCATCCTTGGTGTTCTGCGCCGACACGCTGGTGTCCATGAGGGCAACACCGCCGGTGCCATAGACCAGGAAGCGCTCCCAGGCGAAGCCGGCCTTGGCACGAACGGTGGAGAGCCAGTTGGTCTCGCCCTTCACGTTCACGCCGTCAACCGGACGGGTGTGGCTGCCACCATAGTAGGTGAAGTCCGCTTCGCCACCGACGACGAAGTTCGGGCTGACCTGATAGTTGTAGCCGGCATAAACGCCGCCGGTGAAGTCATTGGTGTTGTTGTCGGCGCGGCCATAGCTGCCGAGCGGGCGGTTCACCCGGGTGTTGAAGGTCGACCAGTTCCAGCCGACGAGAGCACCGACCTGCGGGCCGGTCCAGGTGTAGGCCGGCGGCGGAGCATAGGCTTCCGGGGCCATCGGTTCCTGGATCGGGTCCGGAAGATCCGCAGCGTAGGCGCCTCCGGCGAGGCCGAGGAGGGCGGCCGAGGCGAGAAGAGCGCTCTTCATATCAATTACTCCGTTACGCGGAAGCGGAAGGCCGCCGTCCCGGATCATCCGGGTCGGTCGACGTGGACCGCACTTGCGGCCGACCCGCCTCCGGATCGTCCGTCTGGGAGAAGACTCTCACTCCCGATTGCGGCGGGACCGAAGCCTTTGAACACAGATTTTGTGGCGAAGAGCTGGAGATTCTATGGCAAAAATTGGCGCGCTGCCTGCATGGTGAAGAAGTCGTGAACGAGAAATGCGCCTGTTTGGATCTCGTTAACCATGGCAAGACGATGGCTCTTGCATGCGGTGTCCGGGAAAATAGCCAAGCTGCTGCGCTAAGGCAATGGGGAAACGTCATTTTTTATTCGTTCCCCGGGGCATCGCAATTTGAGTCGAATTTCCATGACGACCGGTTCCAAGCCGGGCCTGTGCAGAAAGGTGTCCGCGGGAGGGGAAAACAAAAAAGGACCGGCTTCCCCGCGGGGGAAGCCGGTCCTCCTGTCGTCATCATCGGCTCCGGCCGGTCACTCCTCCCGCGGGTCCTGACAGGAACCTCGGGGGGATCCGGGCGGAGGGCTGATGTCAAAGGTCCTTGAAAAGGAT
>JBBSSF010000012.1:0-17300 GCA_038242345.1 Hyphomicrobiales bacterium | reverse complement strand
TCCCTTTCCGATCAGATGATACCAAAGATCCTTGAATAGGATCCTTTGGTATTCCGATGCGGATTTCTCATGCTATTGGAGCAGATGAGAAATCCGCTGTTCTTCGGCGGGCGGTGCGGTCGGCACTTCGCGTGCCTGGTATGACCGGCTCCTTTTCCGCGTTCTGGCGGAGGCACTCGGCCGCACATCGGCCGCTTGCGATCGGGCCGCGCCCCGCGGCACCCTCGGACTGCCCGTTCCCCTGCCGGACGGGCCTCTGCTCTCCGATCGCTGCCATGGGAGCCGGCCATGATCGAGCCTGATCTTTCCGCCCGGGTGGAGGCCGCGCGCGCGGCCCTCGTGCCGGCCGCCGATCTGGCACTTGCCTATTTCCGCGACCTCGCCTCCCTCACCGTCGAGCGCAAGACCGGCGGACAGGATGTGGTGAGCCGGGCCGACCGCGACGTCGAGACCCTGCTGCGCGCGGCCCTCGCCCCGGCCTTTCCAGACGACGCCTTCCTCGGCGAAGAGCATGGCCGCGCCGAGGGCAGCTCCGGCTGGGTATGGATCATCGACCCGATCGACGGCACCTCCAACTATCTGCACGGCCTGACGGAATGGTGCATTTCGGTCGGCCTCGCCCATGACGGCGCGCTGGTCGCCGGGCTGATCGCGGTGCCCTGCCGCGGCGAGCTGTTCGTCGCCAGCGCCGGCGCCGGCGCCACCCACAACGGCCAGCCGATCCGCGTCACCGCCACCGACACCCTGCGCACCGGCCTCACCGGAATCGGCGCCAGCGTCTATTCGGTGCCCGCGGAAATCGGCGGCCTCGTCAGCCGGGTGCTTGCCGGCGGCGGCATGTTCGTGCGCGGCGGCTCCGGCGCGCTGGCGCTCGCCCACGTCGCCTGCGGCCATCTCGTCGCCTATCACGAGCCCTTCATGTATCTCTGGGACTGCGCCGCCGGCCTATGCCTCGTGCGCGAAGCCGGCGGCGAATTCCGCGCCTTCGTCAGCGATCCGGACCGGCCGATGTCCGGCGCCGTCACCGCCTGGGCCCCCCAGGAGCGCGCCGACATCACCGCCATCCTCGCGCCCGAGACGCCCGCCGGATCCTGACCGCACAAGATCCGAGAGCCCCCTGCCCTCTCGTGACGACACGGCCACGGCCTGCCCGCCGCCCTTTCGCCGGACCGCGAGGCAAAACATTTCAAGCGATGGGGACACCGGCGGCGGAGGAAGTGCCGACCGCGCCTGACGAGGCGCTGCATTCCAGAGGATCCGTCTCAAGAGCCTCTGGCATCAGGCACACGAAATGCGGGCGGCAAGATCCGGAGCACCCAGCGCGCCCGAGCGCCCGGAAAATGCTCCGGTCGGGAAGCGACGAGAAAGCGAATCGGCCGTCGATTCGCACAGGCTCCGGGCCGAGGGCCCCCGAGCTCCGGGCCGACCGCCGTCAGCCCTCCAGCACTTCCAGAAAAGCCGCGCCGAAGGCGTCGAGTTTCGCCTGTCCGACACCGCGCACCTCGGACAGCGCGTCGAAGCTGGTCGGCCGGGTCGCCGCCATCTCCTCCAGGGTGCGGTCGGGGAAGATCACATAGGCCGGCACGCCCCGCTCGGCCGCGATCTGGCGGCGCAGGTCCTTGAGACGGCGAAGCAGCGCGGCATCGACATCGCCGATCGGCACCCGCGCGACCTCCACCCGGCGCCGGCTCGCCTTGCGCGGCGCCCGCACCACGACGGTCTCGCGGCCCCCGGCAATGGCGCGCGCCCGGTCTGTCAGCATCAGCCCGCCATAGCCGCCGATGTCGACGACGAGCACGCCCGCGGCAACCAGCTGGCGCACCAGCGCCCGCCACTCCGTCGCCTTGCGCCCCGCCCCGCGCCCGAACTGGGCGAGCTTGTCGTGGCCGCGGGCGATGACCGCCTCATTGGCGCTACCGACCAGCACCGCCACCAGATGCGAGACGCCGAATCGCTCGCCCGTCGCCTGAATGAGGTCGATCAGCGCCTTCGCGTCCGCGGTGCCGTCAACCACCTCGGGCGGATCGCGGCAGGTATCGCAGTTGCCGCAGGGCGGCACCGATTCGCCGAAATAGGAGAGGAGCGCCGCCCGCCGGCAGGTGACCGCCTCGCAGAAGCCGACCATGGCATCCAGCCGGCGCGCTTCCACCCGGCGCCGGTCGGGATCCTGGGACGCCTCGTCGATGAAGCGGCGCCGGGTGTTGACATCCTCCAGCCCGTAGAGGAGCAGCGCCTCGGCGGCATGGCCGTCGCGCCCGGCGCGGCCGATTTCCTGATAATAGGCTTCGAGACTGCCGGGCATGTCGCCGTGCAGCACATAGCGCACGTCGGACTTGTCGATGCCCATGCCGAAGGCGACGGTGGCCACCATCACCACGCCGTCCTCGGCCAGAAAGATTTCCTGATTCTTCGCCCGCGCCGCGGTGTCCATGCCGGCATGATAGGGCAGTGCCCGGATGCCGGCGGCAACCAGCCGCTCGGGTGTCTCCTCCCCCTTCTTGCGCGAGATGCGGTAGACGATGCCGGACACGCCCTTGCGCGCGGTGACGAAGCGCTCGATCTGGGTGTTGGCCTCGGACTTGTCGGCAACCGAGAGCGAGATGTTCGGCCGGTCGAAGCCCGAGACGAAGATGTCGGCACTGCCGCCGAACAGGCGGAAGGCAATGTCCTCCCGGGTCGACGCATCGGCCGTCGCCGTCAGCGCGACGAGAGCCGCCTCGGGAAAATCGCTGCGCAGCCGGCCGAGCGCCAGATAGTCCTCGCGGAAGCTGTGCCCCCACTGGCTGATGCAATGGGCCTCGTCGATGGCGACGAGATCGACGCCGAGCTTCTGGAGCGCGGCAATCATGCGATCGGTCAGGAGCCGCTCCGGCGACATGTAGAGAAGGCGCAGGGAGCCGTTCGCCGCCTGCCGCCAGACCTCGACATTTTCCGCCCGGCTATGGCCGGAATGGATGGCGCCCGCCGGCGTGCCGGAGAGATTGAGGGCGGCGACCTGATCGTCCATCAGCGCGATGAGGGGCGAGACCACGACGGCGAGACCGCCGAACACCCGCGCCGGCAGCTGATAGCACAATGACTTGCCCGCGCCCGTGGGCATCACCGCCAGCACCGGCCGGCGGGCGAGCACGTGATCGACCACCTGCTCCTGGCCGGGGCGGAAACTGTCGAAGCCGAACACCTCGCGGAGCACCCGGCGCTTGGCGGCCTGAAGCTCTTCCGGCAGTTCGACGGGTGCAGTCATCGCTCATCCAGCCATGCCGCGGGCCGGGGCGCGGCCGCGCGCAAAGAAGCGGGGCCGCGCCCCGGGAGGCTGCGGCCAAGAAAAAGGGCGGGCGGCCAGAAGACCACCCGCCCGGGATTCGTCAGGGGTCAGGCACGCGCCCGACCGCGTCGGCGGGGGCTCACGCTGCCTCGGCTTCGCCGCCCTCGGCCTCGGCGCGGGCGCGGTCGGCAGCGCCCTTGGCCGACGGGTCACGATCGACGAACTCGATCACGGCCAGAGCGGCATTGTCGCCATAGCGGAAGCCGGCCTTCAGCACGCGGGTATAGCCGCCGGCGCGGGCGGAATAACGCGGCGCCAGGGTGTCGAACAGCTTGCCGACCAGAGCCGCGTCGCCGATCTGGGCGATGGCAAGACGACGGTTGGCAAGGCCGCCCTTCTTGGCGAGCGTCACGAGCTTCTCGACCACCGGACGAAGGTCCTTCGCCTTCGGCAGGGTGGTGACGATCTGCTCGTGATCGATCAGCGACGCCGCCAGGTTGGCAAACATCGACTTGCGGTGGGCGGACGTCCGGCCGAACTTCCGGCCGCTCTTGCGATGGCGCATGGCCCTCTCCTCGACTTCTCTTGGCAGCCGGGGCGGGAGACGCTGGCCTCACCGCCTCGCCGGCTATCCTGTTCCAGGGGCCGGGGCGTCCGCCTCCCGGCGGTCGCGCTCCAGCAATCGATCTTGTCGCCCGAAGGGCGCGCCCGGCCGGATTGCCGCTCGCGTCCCCCGGGATGCCGCCGGGATCAGTACTGGTGATCCTCGTAGCGCTTGGCGAGATCCTCGATGTTCTCCGGCGGCCAGTTCGGCACTTCCATGCCGAGATGGAGACCCATCTGGGCGAGAACTTCCTTGATCTCGTTCAGCGACTTGCGGCCGAAGTTCGGGGTGCGGAGCATCTCCGCCTCGGTCTTCTGGATCAGGTCGCCGATATAGACGATGTTGTCGTTCTTCAGGCAGTTGGCCGAGCGGACCGAAAGTTCCAGCTCGTCCACCTTCTTCAGAAGCGCCGGGTTGAAGGCCAGTTCCGGAACGTCCTCGCGGACCTCGGCCTTGGTCGGCTCCTCGAAGTTGACGAAGATCGCCAGCTGGTCCTGGAGGATGCGCGCCGCATAGGCGACGGCGTCGTCCGGGGTCAGCGATCCATCGGTCTCCACCGAGAGGGTCAGCTTGTCATAATCGAGAACCTGGCCCTCGCGGGTGTTCTCGACGCGATAGCTGACCTTCTTCACCGGCGAGTAGACGCTGTCGACCGGGATGAGACCGATCGGGGCGTCTTCGGGCCGGTTGCGGTCGGCGGGCACATAGCCCTTGCCGGTATTGACCGTGAACTCCATGCGGATCTCGGCGCCCTCGTCGAGGGTGCACAGGACCAGCTCGGGGTTCAGGACCTCGACGTCACCCACCACCTGGATGTCGCCCGCCGTCACGATGCCCGGACCCTGCTTGCGCACGACCATGCGCTTCGGGCCGTCACCGCTCATGCGGATGGCGACTTCCTTGATGTTCAGGATGATGTCGGTGACATCCTCGCGCACGCCCGGAATGGACGAGAACTCGTGCAGCACCCCGTCGATCTGCACCGACGTGATGGCCGCGCCTTGAAGCGAAGACAGAAGCACCCGCCGGAGCGCATTGCCGAGCGTGAGGCCGAAGCCACGCTCCAGGGGCTCGGCGATCACGGTCGCGACGCGCTTCGGGTTTTCTCCAGGCCGAACGTCGAGCTTGTTCGGTCGGATCAACTCCTGCCAATTCTTCTGAATGCTCACGATCGCACCCTCAAGCTCCCAAGGAAGGCCGGCGGAGGAGAACTGTCTCTCTGCGCCGACCCGGGCTGAATGGCCCCACCCCCCCGGGGGTACCCTCTTGCGACACCGGCCGACGACCGGGCGCCGAACCACCGGCCGGCCCCGAAATGCGGCCAGACCCGGGGACGGATCCAGCCGGCGCGCCCTGACGGACGCACCGGCGGACAGTCCCGATCAGACGCGCCGGCGCTTGCGCGGACGGCAGCCATTGTGCGGGATCGGCGTCACGTCGCGAATCGACGTCACCTGGAACCCGACAGACTGAAGCGCGCGCAGCGCGGACTCACGTCCCGAACCCGGGCCGGAGACCTCGACCTCGACGGTCCGCATCCCGTGTTCCTGAGCCTTGCGCGCGGCATCCTCGGCGGCGATCTGCGCGGCATACGGCGTGGACTTGCGGGACCCCTTGAACCCCATCGCGCCCGCGGACGACCAGGAGATGGTGTTGCCCTGCGCGTCGGTGATGGTGATCATGGTGTTGTTGAACGAGGCGTTCACATGCGCCACGCCCGACGAGATGTTCTTGCGTTCACGACGCTTAACGCGTGCGGCTTCCTTGGCCATTTTATCTTACCCGATCCTTCAGGCGCGCCCGTAATGCCAGGCGCTCGGGATTGAAACCTCGGCACCGCTCCGGAACCGGAGCGATGTCAAACTCACTTCTTCTTGCCGGCGATCGGCTTGGCCGGACCCTTGCGGGTGCGGGCATTGGTGTGGGTCCGCTGACCACGCACCGGCAGGCCACGGCGATGCCGCAGGCCGCGATAGCAGCCGAGATCCATGAGCCGCTTGATGTTCATCGCGACTTCGCGGCGGAGGTCACCTTCCACCAGATAGTCGCGGTCGATGGTCTCACGGATCTGGATGACCTCGGCGTCGGACAGCTCGTTGACCCGGCGCTCCGGGGCGATGCCCACGCGCTCGATGATCTCCTGAGCCTTGGCCGGGCCAATGCCGTGAATGTACTGAAGCGCGATCTGGACGCGCTTGTTCGTCGGGATGTTGACGCCTGCGATACGGGCCACGTCGGTTCTCCTGGTCCCGGACTCTGTCCGGGGCAATGGTCTGCCCTCGAGGGGGCCGGGTTCCGAACCGGAAACAAGCGGGTTTCCGGTCAGTCCGCCCTTGGGAGAGGGCCACGCGCGATCCGGGAGCACCACGGCTGCCGGAGCACGCGACATGAAAACATGCGACCTGGCATCCAGAGCCTGTCCGCCGCCGGAGGCTCGGCACCGATCGCATCCACTTCACCCAAGGGTGCGGGTAAATATCGGAAAGCCACCCGCCCCGTCAACCCCGGAACGGCATGGGTGTTGCTTCCGGGGCCCGATTCCGGGCCTTTTCCGTCGCCGGAGCGCGGACAGGGAGGTCCCCGGGGGCGCACCGGTCGAACGCGGGAGGGCGGGCGTGCCCGCCTTCCCCGAACGGGGCCGGGGGATTCCCCGGCCGGTCTCGCCTCAGGCGCCAGCGGCCGGGACGAGGATCTCGTCAAGAGCCTTGGTCACCTCGTCGATCGGCGCCATGCCATCGACCGTGGTGAGAATGCCCTTGGCGCCATAATAGGGCGACAGCGCCGCGGTCAGGGCGTTGAACTCCGCCAGCCGCTTCTTCAGCACTTCGGGATTGTCGTCCTTGCGGACCGGCTGGCCGGCCGCCTGGGCTTCTTCCGCGCGCTTCAGGATGCGGCCGAGAAGAGCTTCCTCGTCGACCTGGAACTCGATCACCGCATCGAGCTTCAGCCCCTTGGACTCAAGCAGCTTTTCCAGCGCGTCCGCCTGGGCGACGGTGCGCGGGAAGCCATCGAGGACAAAGCCCTTCCTGGCATCCGGCTCGTCGATGCGGTCGGACACGATGCCGATGACGATCTCGTCGGACACGAGACCACCGGCATCCATGATGGCCTTGGCCTTCTTGCCGATTTCCGTGCCGGCGGTAACCGCCGCCCGCAGCATGTCGCCGGTGGACAGCTGGACGATGCCATACTTGTCCACCAGACGGGTCGCCTGGGTGCCCTTGCCCGCGCCCGGAGGTCCCAGCAGGATCAGTCTCATTTCTTCTTGCCCCTGAGCTTCGCTTTCCTCACCAACCCCTCATACTGATGAGCCAGCAGGTGACCCTGCACCTGAGCGACGGTATCCATCGTCACGCTCACCACGATGAGAAGCGACGTGCCTCCGAAATAGAACGGAACGCCGGTCGCCGAAATCAGAAATTCCGGCAGGAGGCAAATCACCACGAGATAAGCCGCGCCCAACACGGTGATGCGAGTTAGCACATGGTCGATATAGGCCGCGGTGCGCTCGCCCGGCCGGATGCCGGGGATGAAGCCGCCGTGCTTCTTCAAGTTGTCGGCCGTCTCCGTCGGATTGAAGACGATCGCCGTATAGAAGAAGGAGAAGAAAATAATCATGGCCGCATAGAGCGCCATGTAGATGGGCTGCCCGTGGCCAATGAGCGAGGTGATGGTCGTCAGCCAACCGGTCGAATCGGCATTGGCAAAGCTGGCCAGCGTCGCCGGAATCATCAGCAGGGACGAGGCGAAGATCGGCGGAATGACGCCCGAGGTGTTCAGCTTGAGCGGGAGATGGGAGCTCTCGCCCTGATAGACCCGGTTGCCGACCTGGCGCTTGGGATACTGGATCAGCAGGCGCCGCTGGGCCCGCTCCATGAACACGATGGCGCCGATGACGACCACCGAAAGCACGATGAAGCCGAGAATCACCGCCGTCGAGATCGCGCCCTGCCGGCCGAGCTCGAGGGTACCGGCAATGGCGACCGGAAGTTCGGCCACGATACCGGCGAAGATGATGAGCGAGATGCCGTTGCCGATGCCGCGGCTGGTGATCTGCTCGCCCAGCCACATCAGGAACATCGTGCCGCCGAGCAGCGTCAGCGTCGCCGTGATGCGGAAGAACAGGCCGGGCTCCGTCACAACGCCGGCGGAGGCCTCAAGCCCGACCGCGATGCCATAGGCCTGGAACAGGCCGAGCACCACCGTGCCATAGCGGGTGTACTGGTTGATGGTCTTGCGACCGGCCTCGCCTTCCTTTTTCAGCGCTTCCAGCGACGGGATGACGGTCGTCAGAAGCTGCACGATGATGGAGGCGGAGATATAGGGCATGATGCCGAGGGCGAAGATCGCCATACGGCTCACCGCGCCACCGGAAAACATGTTGAACAGGCCGATGAGACCGTTCTGGGCCTGATTGAAGGCCTGGGCGAGCGCCGCAGGATCGATTCCCGGCAGGGGCAGATAGGTCCCGAGCCGGTAGACGATGAGCGCACCCAGCGTGAACCAGATCCGCTTCTTCAGGTCCTCGGCCTTGGCGAAGGCCGAAAAATTCAGGTTCGACGCGAGCTGTTCTGCCGCCGATGCCATAGTGCGCTCCGCAGGTTCACGCGGGCGGGCGCGACCGCAACCGGCCGCACCCTCGGGGGTGGTCGCCGGCGCCGGCCCTCCCCACGGGGAAGGGTACCCCCGACGCCGTTCGGGCGGGGCACCGGTTCCCCGGGTACCCCGCCCTCACATCAGGTCAATCCGCTGTCCGATCCGGGCAGAAGACGGGTCACGCGGCCTCGACGGGAGCGCCGAGCACCGTCACCGAACCGCCGGCCTTCTCGACAGCCTCGATGGCGGAGCGGGACGCACCGGCAACCTCGAACTTGAGCGCCGAGGTGATCTCGCCGTCGTTGAGGAGGCGGATGCCGTCCTTCACGCGACGCACGATGCCGGCGGCGACGAGCGCCTCGCCGGTGACGCCGGCGGCCGGATCGAGCCGCCCGGCCTCGACGGCAGCCTGCACCTTGCCGACGGCGATCACATTGTAATCGCAGGCAAAGATGTTGTTGAAGCCACGCTTCGGCAGGCGCCGATGCAGCGGCATCTGGCCACCCTCGAAGCCGTTGATGGCCACGCCCTGGCGGGACTTCTGACCCTTCACGCCGCGGCCCGCGGTCTTGCCCTTGCCGGAGCCGATGCCGCGGCCAACGCGCTTGCGGACCTTAAAGGCGCCGGGATTGTCAACGATCTCGTTGAGCTTCATGGAACCGGCCTCCTCAGCCTTCGTTCACGACGCGAACGAGGTGAGCGACCTTGGCCACCATGCCACGCACAGCCGGGGTATCCTCCAGAGTGGAGCGGCGGTGCAGCTTGTTGAGGCCCAGGCCGACCAGCGTCGCACGCTGTTCGGACGGCCGGCGGATCGGGCTGCCGACCTGCTCGACCGTGATCGTCTTGACGGTGTCGTTCATCGGAAGATCCCTTCCCCGACCGAAGCCCGGTGCGGGACCCGCTGGGCTCCGCCGGCTTCATCTCGTTGTCTTCCCGCCGGCAGACGGTCAATCCGTCCCGGCGATCGCTCGTCCCGGTATTTCCTGCCGCGGCGAGGAAGTCGGGTGTTCAGGCCGTCTCTATTCACGGGAACAGGCAGCCTGTCAACAGAACACGGCCCAAAGCATGCGCCACGGGCCGCGTCCCGGTCATTTTCGCAAGGCGGATCAGCCCTCGGCGGACACCGCATCGGCGTCGATATCGCGCCGGCGGGCCTGGAGGGTGGAAACCTTGAGGCCGCGACGGGCAGCCACGGAGCGCGGGGAGTCCTCGCGCTTCAGGGCGGCGAACGTCGCGCGCACCATGTTGTACGGGTTCGAGGAGCCGAGGGACTTCGCCACGACATCCTGAACGCCCAGGGTCTCGAAGACGGCGCGCATCGGGCCGCCGGCGATGATGCCGGTACCGGCAGGCGCCGCCCGCAGGATGACCTTGCCCGCGCCCCAGCGGCCGGCAACGTCATGATGCAGGGTGCGACCCTCGCGCAGCGGCACGCGGACCAGCGTGCGCTTGGCGGCTTCCGTCGCCTTGCGAATCGCCTCCGGCACCTCACGCGCCTTGCCGTGGCCGTAGCCGACCCGGCCGCGCTGGTCACCGACCACCACGAGAGCGGCGAAGCCGAAGCGCCGACCGCCCTTCACAACCTTGGCGACGCGGTTGATGTGGACGAGCTTGTCGACGAATTCGCTTTCGCGCTCGCCCCGCTCGCCGCGCTCCCGCTCGTGCCCGTCACGCGCCATATCCGAACGTCCTTCAAAACTGGTTCCGCTACCGCGGGGAAGAGCCGGCCTCAGAAGTCGAGGCCGCCCTCACGCGCCGCGTCGGCGAGCGCCTTGACGCGCCCATGATAGATGTAGCTGCCGCGATCGAACACCACCTGGGTGATGCCCGCCGCCAGAGCCCGCTCGGCGATCAGCTTGCCGACAGCCTGGGCGGCAGCAGTGTCCGCACCGGTCTTCAGATCCGCGCGCAGATCCTTCTCCAGGGTCGACGCCGCGACGACCGTCCGGCCGGCCGCATCGTCGATCACCTGAGCATAGATCTGCTTGGAAGACCGGAAGACGGAAAGACGCGGCCGCCCGTAGGAGGCCGCCTTGATAGCCCGGCGCACGCGCGCGCGGCGCCGCAGCAGGGAGGTCTTGGCCTGAGACATCGGACCGGTCCTTACTTCTTCTTGCCTTCCTTGCGGACGACGAACTCGTCCGAATAACGAACGCCCTTGCCCTTGTAGGGCTCCGGCGGACGCCATTCGCGGATCTTGGCCGCGACCTGACCAACCTGCTGGCGGTCAATGCCGGAGACCAGGATCTCGGTCGGCTTCGGGCACGCAATGGTGATGCCTTCCGGGATGGGGAAGAGCACATCGTGGCTATAACCCAGCGACAGGTTCAGGTTCTTGCCCTGAACGGCCGCCTTGTAGCCGACGCCGGTGATTTCGAGCTTGCGCTCGAACCCCTTGGAAACGCCGACAACGAGGTTGTTCACCATGGTGCGGGACATGCCCCACACCGAACGTGCCAACTTCGATTCGTCCCGCGGCATCACGGAGACGCCCTTGTCGGTCATCTCGACCGACACGAGATCATGGGCCACGAACGACAGGGTCCCCTTCGGGCCCTTGACCGAAACGGACTGTCCGTCGACCGTCGCCGTGATCCCTGCCGGAACGGGGACCGGCTTCTTGCCAATACGCGACATGAGATCACCCTCAACGGTTCGCGTGTCAAACCTGGACGGCAGGTCCACCGGCGTCAGAAGACGCGGCAGAGAACCTCGCCACCGACATTCTGGTCACGCGCCTCGTGATCGCTCATCACGCCCTTCGGCGTGGAGAGGATCGACAGGCCGAGACCGTTGGCGACGCGCGGAAGAGCGTTCACCGAAGCGTAAACCCGACGGCCGGGCTTGGACACGCGCTGGATCTCGCGGATCACCGGCTCACCGTCGAAATATTTCAGCTCGATCTCCAGCTCGGACTTGCCGCCCTCGAACTCCACCGCGGCATAGCCACGGATGAAGCCCTCGGCCTGGAGGACATCGAGAACGCGAGCACGCAGCTTGGAGGCCGGCGTGCTCACCTTGGACTTCCGCCGCATCTGCGCGTTGCGGATGCGGGTCAGCATATCGCCCAAGGGATCGGTCATGGTCATGGGACCGGTCTCCTTACCAGCTCGACTTCACAAGGCCCGGGATGAGCCCAAGGCCCCCGAGCTCGCGCAGCGCAACACGCGACATCTTCAGCTTGCGATAGTAGGCGCGCGGGCGCCCGGTCACTTCGCAGCGGTTGCGCACGCGGATTTCAGCGGAATTGCGCGGCAGCTCGGCCAGCTTCAGCCGAGCCGCAAAGCGCTCTTCCATCGACAGAGACTCATCATTCGCGGTGGTCTTCAGCGCCTCGCGCTTGGACTTGAACCGCGCGACGAGCTTCTGCCGCCGCTTGTTCGTCTCGATCGCGCTCTTCTTCGCCATCGTCCTAACCCCGTCGTCCCTGCCCGCTCACTGCCGGAAGGGGAAGTTGAAGGCCTTGAGCAGAGCCCGGGCCTCATCATCCGTCTTGGCGGTGGTGCAGACGATGATGTCCATACCCCACACCTGATCAACCTTGTCGTAGTTGATCTCCGGGAAAATGATGTGCTCCTTGATGCCCATGGCGTAGTTGCCACGACCATCAAAGGACTTGGGGTTCAGGCCGCGGAAGTCACGAACGCGCGGCAGCGCGATGGTGACCAGGCGATCCAGGAACTCGTACATCTGGGCGCGCCGCAGCGTCACCTTGGCACCGAGCGGCATGTTCTCGCGAACCTTGAAGTTCGCGATGGCCTTGCGCGCCCGGGTGATCACCGGCTTCTGACCGGCGATCGCAGCCAGATCGGCCGCCGCAACCTGGACCTTCTTGGTGTCGCCGACAGCTTCACCAACGCCCATGTTGAGCACGATCTTGTCGAGAGCGGGAACCTGCATCGGGTTCGCATAGGCGAACTCCTCGATGAGCTTCGCCCGAACGCTCTCGGCGTAGAACTTCTTGAGCCGCGGCTCGTAAGTTGCCTCAGCCATCGATCGTCTCTCCCGACCGCTTCGCGACGCGCACCTTGCGGCCGTCGTCGAGGATCTTGAAGCCGACGCGGGTCGGCTGACCGTCCCGAGGATCGGAAATCGCCAGATTCGACAGATGAATCGGCGCTTCCTTGGCGATGATGCCGCCTTCCTGGGTCTGCGACTGCTTCTGATGCCGCCGCACGATGTTGATGCCGCGAACAACCGCCCGGTTCTCGGACGGGATCACCCGAAGCACTTCGCCCGACTTGCCCTTGTCACGGCCAGCGAGCACGACGACCTTGTCGCCCTTCCGGATCTTCGCGGCCATCACAGCACCTCGGGCGCGAGCGAGATGATCTTCATGTGATTCTTCGCCCGGAGCTCGCGCGGCACTGGTCCGAAGATACGGGTCCCGATCGGCTCTTTCTGATTGTTAATCAGGACCGCAGCATTGCGGTCGAACCGGATCACGCTTCCGTCGGGACGACGGATGTCTTTTGCCGTGCGAACGACGACCGCCTTCATGACGTCGCCCTTCTTCACACGACCGCGCGGCGTCGCTTCCTTGACGGAAACGACGATGACGTCCCCGACGCTCGCGTACTTACGCTTCGAGCCGCCGAGCACCTTGATGCACATCACTCGACGGGCGCCGGAATTGTCGGCGACGTCGAGATTGGTCTGCATCTGGATCATGACGCATCCCCTCGCTGTCCAAATTTGCCGGGCGGGTATGGAACGCCCGGCGCTCTATGTCAATAACGTGTCAGCCGCTAATGACCTCGCCCGACGGAGCGACAGCCCCGACGACCACCCAGCGCTTGTTCTTGGAGATCGGGCGGCTCTCTTCGATCACCACCGTATCGCCGGTCTTGTACTTGTTCGCCTCGTCGTGCGCCTGGTACTTCTTCGAGCGCCGCACCACCTTCTTCAGAAGAGGATGCGTAAAACGACGCTCGACGCGCACCACGACCGTCTTGTCGGTCTTGTCGCTGACGACGATGCCCTGCAGGATCCGCTTCGGCATGACCCTCTCCTCAAGCCTTGGACTTTTCCGCGAGGATCGTCTTGATCCGCGCGATGTCCCGGCGCACCTGGCGCTGGCGCGCCGTGTTGTCGAGCTGGCCGGTCGCCTTCTGGAAGCGCAGGTTAAACTGCTCCTTCTTGAGCCCGGCGAGCTCGTCGACGAGCTCGTCGGGCGTCTTGGCCCGAACGTCGCTGGCCTTCATGGCTCCACTCCTCGACTTCACTCGCCTTATTCGGCGATACGCTGCACGAACCGGGTGCGGATCGGGAGCTTGGCGGCCCCAAGACGCAGCGCCTCGCGGGCCACATCTTCGGCAACGCCGTCGATCTCGAACATCACACGGCCCGGCTTGACCTTGGCCGCCCAGTACTCGGGCGCGCCCTTGCCCTTACCCATACGCACTTCGGTCGGCTTGGACGACACCGGCACGTCGGGGAAGATGCGGATCCAGACACGGCCCTGGCGCTTCATCTGGCGGGTGATCGCGCGGCGGGCCGCCTCGATCTGCCGCGCGGTGACCCGCTCGGGCTCCAGCGCCTTCAGGCCGAAGGCGCCGAAATTGAGGTCGAAGCCGCCCTTGGCCAGACCCGAGATCCGGCCCTTGAACTGCTTGCGGAACTTGGTGCGCTTCGGTTGAAGCATCGTCGGTGCTCCCGATTAGTCCTTCACCCGCGCCACTCAGGCCGCGGCGTCGTTGCGGCGACGGCCGCCACGCTCGCCACCACCCTCGCTGCCTTCCAGCGCGCGGCGCTCGGAGGCCATCGGATCATGCTCAAGGATTTCACCCTTGAAGATCCAGACCTTCACGCCGCAGGTGCCGTAGGCAGTCTTGGCGGTCGCCACGCCGTAGTCGATATCGGCGCGCAGCGTGTGCAGCGGCACACGCCCCTCGCGATACCACTCCATGCGGGCGATTTCGGCGCCGCCGAGGCGGCCCGAGCAATTGATCCGGATGCCTTCGGCGCCCAGACGGATCGCCGACTGCACCGCCCGCTTCATCGCCCGGCGGAAAGCCACGCGACGCTCGAGCTGCTGGGCGATCGACGCGGCCACCAGGGTGGCGTCCACTTCCGGCTTGCGCACTTCAACGATGTTGAGGTGCACCTCGGAGGTGGTCATCGTGCCGATCTTCTTGCGCAGCTTGTCGATATCGGCGCCCTTCTTGCCGATAACGACACCCGGACGGCCCGAGTGGATCGTCACCCGGCACTTCTTGTGCGGGCGCTCGATCACCACCTTGGACACGGCGGCCTGCTTGAGCTCGGCGAACAGCGCACTGCGGATCTTCAGATCCTCGTGCAGCATGTCGCCGTAGGTGCCCTTCTCGGCATACCAGCGGGAATCCCACGTGCGGTTGATCCCGAGGCGCAGGCCGATCGGATTGACTTTCTGACCCATCAGGCCGCCTCCTCGTTTTCCCGAACCACGATGGTCAGGTTCGAGAAGAACTTCTGGACCTTGCCGACGCGGCCGCGACCACGCGGATTGAACCGCTTGATCACCAGGGCCTTGCCGACGTGGGCCTCGGCGACGACCAGATTGTCGACGTCGAGATCGTGGTTGTTCTCGGCGTTGGCGATCGCGGATTCGAGCGTCTTCTTGACGTCGACCGCAATGCGCTTGCGAGAGAACTCCAGGTCGGCGAGTGCGGTGCCGACCTTCTTGCCCCGGATCAGGCCGGCCACGAGGTTCAGCTTGCGCGGGGAGATGCGCATGTTGCGCGTCACCGCCTGAGCCTCGGTGTCCTTCAGCGTGCGCTCGCGCTTCTGCTTGCTCATCGCTTACTTCCTCTTGGCCTTCTTGTCAGCGGCGTGGCCATAGAAGGTCCGGGTCGGCGCGAACTCGCCGAACTTGTGACCAACCATGTCCTCCGAGACGAGAACCGGAACGTGCTTGTGGCCGTTGTGCACGCCGAACGTCAGACCCACGAAGTGGGGCAGGATCGTCGAGCGACGGCTCCAGATCTTGATGACCTCGTTACGGGTCGACGAACGCGCCTTCTCGGCTTTCTTCAGGAGATAGCCGTCGACGAACGGACCCTTCCAGACGGAACGTGCCACGGTCCTACCCCTTACTTCTTGGCGTGCCGGCTACGCACGATGAACTTCTGCGTCTCCTTGTTGCGACGCGTCTTCTTGCCCTTGGTCGGCTTGCCCCACGGAGTGACCGGGTGGCGACCGCCCGAGGTCCGGCCTTCACCACCGCCGTGCGGATGGTCGACCGGGTTCATCGTGACACCGCGATTGTGCGGACGCTGGCCAAGCCACCGGTTGCGACCGGCCTTGCCCAGGCTGATGTTCATGTGGTCCGGGTTGGACACCGCACCCACCGTGGCCGCGCAGGTGCCGAGGATCCGGCGCTGCTCGCCCGAATTGAGGCGCAGGATCACATAGCCCTGGTCGCGACCGACGATCTGGGCATAGGCGCCCGCGGACCGCGCGATCTGACCGCCCTTGCCCGGCTTCATCTCCACATTGTGGACGATGGTGCCGACCGGCATGGCTTCCAGCGGCATCGCGTTGCCCGGCTTCACGTCAGCGGCCCGCGAGGAGATCACGGTGTCGCCGACAGCCAGACGCTGCGGAGCCAGGATGTAGGCCAGCTCGTCGTCCTCGTAGCGGATGAGGGCGATGAAGGCGGTGCGGTTCGGGTCGTACTCGATCCGCTCGACCACGCCCGGCACATCATACTTGCGCCGCTTGAAGTCGATGATGCGGTAGGTCCGCTTGTGACCGCCGCCACGGAACCGGACGGTAACCCGGCCGAGATTGTTGCGGCCGCCCGAGGACGACAGACCTTCGGTCAGCGTCTTGACGGGCTTGCCCTTGAAGAGCTCCGACCGGTCGACGATGACCAGCTGACGCTGGCCCGCCGTCGTCGGCTTGAAATGCTTCAGTGCCATCTCGCGTGCCCTCTCACAGGCCCGTGGTGATGTCGATCGACTGGCCCTCGGCGAGGGTCACAATCGCGCGCTTCACATCGGACTGCTGGCCAAGCTGGCCGCGGAACCGCTTCACCTTGCCCTTGCGGACCAGGGTGTTCACCTTGGTGACGGTGACGCCGAAGAGGGCCTCGACCGCCGCCTTGATTTCCGGCTTCGTGGCCGTGTCCGAAACCTGGAACACGACCTTGTTCTGCTCGGCCTGGATCGTCGCCTTCTCGGAGATGATCGGGCGGACGATCACGTCATAGTGCTTCAGGTTGGTCACTGGAACCGCTCCTCGAGGCCGCTCACCGCAGCCTTCGTCAGCACCAGCGTGTCGCGCCGCAGAATGTCGTACACGTTGATGCCCTGGATCGGCAGGACGTCGATGTACGGAATGTTCTGCACCGACAGCCGGAAGTTGGCGTCGATCTCGGAGCCGCCGATGAACAGGGCGTTTTTCACGCCGAGCTTCTCGAGCTGCTCCTTGGCCACCTTCGTCTTGGCCTCGGCCGCCACCACGTCATCGACGATGATGAGGCTGCCCGCCTTCACCTTCGCCGACAGCGCATGACGCAGACCAAGGGCACGGACCTTCTTCGGCAGGTCATGCTCGTGAGAGCGGACGACCGGACCGAAGGCCTTGCCGCCACCCCGGAACTGGGGAGCCGACGAGGCACCGTGACGCGCGCCGCCGGAACCCTTCTGGCGCACGATCTTCTTCTTCGAGCGATCGATCTCGGACCGGATCTTGCTCTTGTGCGTTCCGGCCTGGCGCTTTGCGAGCTGCCAGCGGATCACGCGGTAGATCAGATCGGTGCGGGGCTCCAGACCGAAGATGTCGTCGGAGACCGTGATCGAGCCGGCATCGGCGCCGGCAAGCGTCTTGACTGCGAAATCCATCACG
>JBBSSF010000011.1:0-17317 GCA_038242345.1 Hyphomicrobiales bacterium | reverse complement strand
CGGAGGGTTGCCCCCGGGGCCGTCGGGGGGCTTGCCATCCCCGGGGGCCGGGGCGGCGGCGGGGGGGTGGCATCGGCCAGACCGGCCGACACCCGGGCCAGCTGGCGGGCAACGGCGCGGCGGCCGGGATCGAGCCCGGGCTGGGCCGTCTCGAAGGCCGCCCGGGCGGCGCCATAGCGCCCTTTGGCCGCCAGCAGGAAGCCCTCGACCACCCGGGCGCGGGCGAGCTGCGACGGGGTGAGCCGGCCACGGCGGGCCTGCGCCAGCGCCTCGCCGGCCACCGCCACGCCATCGGTCGCCACCGCGATTTCGGCAAGGTCGAGCCAGTCTGCCGTGCTGCGACGCTCCGGCGCCAGGGCGAGGATCTCGACGCGGCGGGCCCGGAACGCCCGGCCCGACAGGGTCGACGGGTTCACCCAGGTGAAGGCGTCGCGCGGGCCCAGATAATACAGCATCTGCTCGCGCTCGTCGGGCGGCGCGACGATGAGCCGGGCGGGCGCCTGCCCGATGGCCGCCGTCGCCGCCTGCCCTGCCGTGAGCGTCAGGCTGCCCTGGGCATTCGTCATGTCGACGACGCCCTCGAACACGATGAGGGTGGACTTGCCATCCGGCCCGACGCTCAGCGACCAGTCGGTACCGCGGATGGCCGTGGTGACGGACGGGGTCTGCACCGTCACCGGCCCGCCGCCCCGCTCGGCCCGCGCCCAGACGGCGCCGGAATTCAGCGTGAGCTCCGCCGTGCCATCACCGCCGGCGACGACATTCTTCACCACCAGATCGGAGCGCCGGCCGACGCGGACCTGGGTACGGTCGGAAAACAGGATGGAGAGGGCGCCGAACTCGTTGGTGCGCAGATGGTCGCCGGCCAGAAGGTCCTGACGCACCTCCACCGGGTCCCAGGCGGGCCGGGACAGGAAGCGGACCGTCTCGCCGCCGCGGGTCTCGATCACCTGACCGGCGGGCGCGGCCTCGCGCGGGCGCGGTTCCGCCCGGACCTCGCAGAAAGAGCACAGCACCGCCGCGGCCACGACCGGACCTGCCGCGAGAACGCGGGTAACGCGCATGAAGACCTTCCGGCTGGCGACGTCCTGATCCCACCTCGTCCGGCAGCTGGAGAAGGCCGCGCCGGAAAAGCCCCGCCGGATCGCCTACAACCGCCGGAATGGTCATCTTGCCGGAAGCGTCCGCCACGGGCCAGCCCCGCCATTGCCAAAATCCGGCCCGAGTTTTCCGCCCCGCCTGCGCGGAAAACGGGAACCGGAGGCCGGATCCCTGCGTGCGGGGGATGTGGGGGCCCCCGGCCGGCGGACGCGACCGGCCGTCAGCTGCGCGCGTCGGGCACGCTGTGGGGGATGCGCATGCCGTCAAAAGCCGGCACGATGCCCTCGGCAAGCGTCCGCACCAGCCAGTCATAGTCCATGTCGATATGGAGATTGGTGAGGATCGACCGGCCCGGCTGCATCCGCTCGATCCAGAACAGCGCATCCTCCAGGCTGAAATGGCTCGGATGCTTGTGGCCCGGCCGCAGCGCGTCGATGATCCACAGGTCCAGCCCCTCGAAGGCGGCGAGGCTTTCCGGCGGGATGTCGACCACGTCGGGGGAATAGCCGACGCCGGCGATGCGGAAGGCGAGCGCGTCGATCTCGCCATGATTGACCCGGGCCGGCAGCGCGGTGATGGGCCCGCCCGCCCCCTGGATCGTCACGCTCTCGCCCGGGATCAGCCGGTGCTCGTTGAGGATCGGCGGATAGAAGGAGCCCTCCGGCGTGCGGAAGCAGTAGCCGAAGGCGGCATGGGCGCGCTCGGAGGTGGGCTCGTCCATGTGCACGTCCACCCGGCGCTTCAGCGCATAGGCGAGGCCGCGCAGATCGTCGATGCCGTGGATGTGGTCGGCATGGGCGTGGGTGTAGAGCACGGCATCCAGATGCCGCACGCCGGCATCGACGAGCTGGTGATGGATGTCCGGTCCGGTGTCGATGAGCACGCGGGTGCGCCCGCCGGGGCCGATCCGCTCCACCAGGAGCGCGCAGCGCCGACGCCGGTTCTTGGGATTGGCCGGATCGCACCGGCCCCAGTCCATCCCGACCCGCGGCACCCCCCCGGAGGCCCCGCACCCAAGTATCGTGAATTCGTAGTCCGCCATAGCAGGCCGTCATTTCCCTCGCCGGGCCCCGCCCGGGGGGCGCGCCCCCGGTGTCCCGCGTCCAGTGCCGCCTTATAGACCGGAAACACGGCGCTTGTCTGATGCCGCTGCGGAAAACCCCTTATTCCTGCGTCGCAATGCGCGTCATCCCTGCGTCGCAATGCGCGTCCGCTCCGGGCATGGAAACCGCGCCGTAACACTCGCTGACAGAAAGTGATGCCGCCTTTTCATCCGATGCGCTAATGAGCGGACGATGGGATCCCGCGCGGCAGGTGCTGCCGGCGGCGGGGAGACGTCTGCGACAGTTCAGGAGAGGACCAGCATGGCGCGGCGACTGTTCGGAACCGACGGAATCCGGGGCAAGGCCAATGTCTGGCCGATGACGCCGGACGTCGCGATGAAGGTCGGCATGGCCGTGGGGCTGGCCTTCCACCGGGGCGAATACCGGCACCGGGTGGTGATCGGCAAGGACACGCGCCTGTCCGGCTACATGCTGGAAAATGCGCTGGTGGCCGGCTTCACCGCCGTGGGCGTCGATGTCTTCCTGCTGGGCCCTGTGCCGACGCCGGCGGTTGCCATGCTCACCCGCTCGCTGCGGGCAGATGTCGGCGTGATGATCTCCGCCTCCCACAATGCCTATGAAGACAACGGCATCAAGATCTTCGGGCCGGATGGCTACAAGCTCTCCGACGAGATCGAGGCGGCCATCGAGGATCTGGTCGATGCCGACATGAGCCGGCGTCTGGCCGCGGGCCATGCCATCGGCCGCGCCCGGCGCGTCGACGGCGTGCGCGACCGCTACATCGAATCCGCCAAGCGCACCTTCCCGAAGTCGCTGCGCCTCGACGGACTGCGCGTCGTCATCGACTGCGCCAACGGGGCCGGCTACCAGGTCGCGCCGGCGGCGCTGTGGGAGCTGGGCGCCGAGACCGTGACCATCGGCGTCACCCCGGACGGCACCAACATCAACCGCGACTGCGGCTCCACCGCCCCCGAGACCGTGCGCCAGAAGGTGCTGGAAGTGCGGGCCGACATCGGCATCGCGCTGGATGGCGACGCCGACCGGGTGGTGATCGTGGACGAGAAGGGCCACATCGTCGACGGCGACCAGCTGCTGGCCGTCATCGCCGCCTCCTGGAAGGAGGAGGAACGCCTCTCCCAGCCGGGCGTGGTCGCCACCGTGATGTCCAATCTCGGGCTGGAGCGGCATCTGAACAGCCTCGACCTGTCGCTGGTGCGCACCAAGGTCGGCGACCGCTATGTGGTCGAGTACATGCGCTCCAACGGCTACAATGTCGGCGGCGAGCAGTCCGGGCACATCGTGCTGGCCGACTATTCCACCACCGGCGACGGTCTGGTGGCCGCGCTCGAAGTGCTGGCCGCGGTCAAGAAGCACGGCCGGCCGGTGTCCGAGGTCTGCCACCGCTTCGACCCGGTGCCCCAGGTGCTGAAGAATGTCCGCTTCAAGGGCACGGCCTCGCCGCTGGAAAATGACGCCGTGCGCCGCATGATCGAGGAGGCGCGGCTGCGCCTCGGCAACACCGGCCGTCTCGTCATCCGCCCGTCCGGCACCGAACCCCTCATCCGCGTCATGGGCGAGGGCGACAATGCCGATCTGGTCGAGGAAGTGGTCGACGAGATCGCCGACGCCGTCGCCCGCGCCGCCTGAGACCGAAGGGGCCAGAAACGGGATCCCGTGCCAGTCTCCCCGCGCGGATTTCTCGTCTCCCCGGAGCGGACGGGAATTCCGCCGCCCCTCGGAGGCACGGATGCAGTCCGCGCGTCCGGTCCCCGAGTCTGCGCCCGTCGGCCGCGAAGGCCACCCTGCCCGCGACACCGGATGCCAGCCGGCTGGCGTCCCCGGGGGGCGTGTGCCCTCTTTCCGGCGCCCCTGTCCCCACCACCGCGGACGACGGTACCGGCCGGGCGTGAACCTCCGGCATTAACCGGCCGGAAAGGCTGTTTCGAGAAAGTGCCCGGGCGCGGCGGTCCGCCGCGGTCCTGATCCGGCGCACGATCTGCCGGGCAGGGCCGTGCCGGCCGTGCTTGCCCGACGGACGGCGATCCCCCGCGTCCGCCGGACGGCCGCGATCCGCGTTCCCCTGACCGGGGGGCGCGGCGGCAGCCCGGGGGATTCCGGGAGCTCCGGATCCATGCAGACGAGACCGCAGCGCGCCGCCCGTGCGCAGCCCCCTCTCCCCGCACGTTCCCACCTGTCCGATCCGGGTTCCGAATTTCCTGCCGGCCCCTGGGGCGCCCCGCGTCCGCGCCGGCTGCCTCCGGCGCCACGGCCGGTCGCCCCGCTCCGCCGGCGGCCCGCCCTGCGCCTGCGCGCGCCCGGCCGGGCGACGCCGCGCCTCGTGCTCATCGCGCTGCTGCTCCTCGTCATCACCCCGGACCGGATCGCGCCGCAGGATCTGGCGAGCTATCTCGTCGCCCGCTTCGCCAGGGGAGACACGCGGATTCTGGTCTCCGTCGGCGGACAGGGGACGATCGCGGCCACCGATGCCGGCGATGACCGCACCCGGCTGGTGCTCTCCGGCGGGGCGGCGGGCGCGGAAGCCGTCGATGGCGTGGGCCTGTCGCTGGCGCCGGCGGCCCTTGTGGCGGCCGCCTCCACCCGGCCGGCCCGCAACGCCAAGGGCGACCGGCGCACCTCGGTCATCGCCCGTCCGGCCGGCCTGATGCCGGCAGCCGGAACGCTCGCCTTCGCCAGCGATCTCACCCGCCCGGCGCCGGACCGGGAGCTGCCCCGGGTCGCCTTCGTGCGGCCGACATCGGCGGTGCAGATCGCGGCGGTGCTGCCGCCGAAGGCTTCCGCCACGGCCGCTCCTGCCAAGGGCCGCAAGGCGGACAAGGCGGACAAGGCGAGCGAGCCCGCCCCCGGTGCACCGCTGGATCTGGTCGCCGTCGCCTCGGCCCGCTCGCCGAATGCCGACTGGCTGGCGAGCGGCGCGGTTGCCGCCGGCGCGTCGCTGGCCTCGGCCTATGCCGCCGACGGCGCCGATCTGGAGGCGCCCTTCCGCGCCCTGTTCGGCCTGCCGCCGGGCACCGATCCGGAGGGCGAGGCGCCGGTGCCGGACCATGCCCCGCGCGATGCCAATGGCGATTTCCTGTGGCTGCGCAATCGGCTGCCGCTCTCGGTCGGGGTCGCCGAGGAACAGAAATGTCTGGCCGAGGCGATCTATTTCGAGGCCCGCGGCGAGCCCTTCGAGGGGCAGGTGGCGGTCGGCCAGGTGGTGCTGAACCGGGTGCGCAATCCCGCCTATCCGGCCTCCGTCTGCGGCGTGGTCTACCAGAACCGGGCGTGGAAGAATGCCTGCCAGTTCTCCTTCGCCTGTGATGACGTGCCGGACATCGTGGTGCCGGGGCCGGCCTGGGAGCAGGCCAAGCGCATCGCCAGCGACATGGCCGCCGAAACCCTGGCCGCGAAGGAAATCGGCTCGGCCACCCATTATCACGCCACCTATGTGCGGCCGCGCTGGGCCGGCACCATGGACCGCATGCGCCAGATCGGCCAGCACGTCTTCTACCGCACCCGCAATGGCGGCTGGAGCTGAGCCAGCCGCGCAAATCCCGGGGGCTGACAGCCCGCGGGATGCGCCTGTTGCCGGATGGACTTCCGGCCCCCGATCGGCCACAAGAAGGCCCAAACCGGACCCTTGAGGGAGCCCCGCCTGACTGGCGTCCCTCCGGGGGCGGGTGCCGCTTCGGCGCCCGGACAGGCAAGGATCGTTGGCCGATGCTCAAATTCCTGCGCGCCCGCCTCACGGACGACAGCTCCGAGTCGCTCCGGCCGCTGGTGATGCGGCTGTGGCGCGAGCATGTGCGCCCCTACTGGCCGCGCCTCGTCCTCATCATGGTGTTCATTGCCCTGGTGGCCGGCTCGACGGCGCTCTATCCGGTCATCATCAACTGGGCCTATGACGCGCTGGCCGAGCGCAATCCGTGGATCCTCTCCACGCTGCCGGTCCTCGTCATCGGCACGACGTCGCTGAAGGGTCTCGCGCTCTATCTTCAGGTCCGCTTCACCAACGACACCATCTCCCGCATCGAGACCGATCTGCAGCGCCGGCTCTACGATCACCTGCTCGGCGCCGACGTCTCGCAGATTTCCCGCGACAGCCCGGCGGCGCTGACCCAGCGCTTCACCACCGACATCGGCTATGTCCGCGACGCCCTCACCCGGGTGGTCACCACGCTGGTGCGCGACATGCTGACGGTGTTCGGCCTGTTCTGCGCCATGGTCTATCTCGACTGGCAGCTGTCGCTGATCGCCTTCCTCGTGGCGCCGGCCGCCGCCATCCCGGTGCAGCGCATCGGCAAGCGGGTGCGCCGGGTGGCCACCACCACCCAGGAACAGATCGGCCTGATGGCCACGCTGATCTCGGAATCCTTCGGCGCGGCGCGGATGGTGAAGGCCTACAAGCTGGAGCCCTATCTGCACGACCGCGCCAACACGGTGTTCGAGGAGGTGCGTGACCTCAAGGTGAAGGCGGCCGAGCAGAAGGGCCGGCTGGAGCCGATCCTGGAAGCGCTGGGCGGCCTTGCCGTCACCGGCGTGCTGCTGGTCATCGGCTGGCGCATCATCTCCGGCAACTCCTCGGTCGGCGAGTTCACCGGCTTCGTCAGCGCCATCCTGATCGCCGCCCAGCCCATGCGGTCGCTCGGCAGCCTCAATGTCGCCCTGCAGGAGGCGTCCTCGGCGCTGGTGCGCGTCTACACCCGGCTGGACGAAAATCCCCACGTGGTCGACGCTCCGGATGCCAAGCCCCTCGTCATCAGCGCCGGCGCGGTCTCCTTCCGCGATGTCACCTTCCGCTATCCCGATGGCACCGAGGGTCTCTCCGGCACCTCCATCGAGGCCGAGGGCGGCAAGGTCACGGCCATTGTCGGCCGCTCGGGGGCCGGCAAGTCCACCCTGCTCGGCCTGTTGCCGCGGCTCTATGATGTCACCGAGGGCGCCGTGCTGGTCGACGGACAGGAGACCCGCAGCGTGACGCTCGCCACCCTGCGCGGGGCGATCGCCGTCGTCTCCCAGGATGTGGTGATGTTCAACGACACGGTGGCGGCCAACATCGCCCTCGGCAAGCCCGGCGCCACCCGGGAAGAGATCGAGGCGGCAGCCCGCTCGGCCCACGCCCACGCCTTCATCACCCGCCTGCCCAAGGGCTACGACACCGTGCTCGGCGATCGCGGCACCCGGCTGTCGGGCGGCGAGCGGCAGCGGGTGGCGCTGGCCCGGGCCTTCCTCAAGGATGCGCCGATCCTGCTGCTCGACGAAGCCACCAGCGCGCTCGACGCGGAATCGGAATCCATCATCCAGAAGGCGCTGGGCGATCTGCAGGTCGGGCGCACGACCCTGGTCATCGCCCACCGTCTGGCCACCATCCGCGCCGCCGACAGGATCGTCGTCATGGACCGCGGCAGGGTGGTGGAATCCGGCACCCACGACACGCTGCTGGCCGCCGATGGCGTCTACGCCATGCTCTACCGCTTGCAGTTCCGCGAGCACGAGACCGTAGCCGACCGAGATTTCTGATCCCGGCCAGCCTGCGCACATCACGATCCCGCGGCGGGGGCCCTCCCCCGCCGCTTTCGTTTCCGGGTTATCTCATACCAGGCGCACGAAGTGCTGACCGCAACGCGCGCCTGAAGGACAGCGAATTTCTCATATACGCCGATGGCATGAGAAATCCGCACCGGAATACCAAAGAGTCCTTTTCAAGGATCTTTGGTATCAAGCCGCGATCAGCTCGAAGCGGTCGACATCCACCAGCCCCCTGTCGGTGATCTTCAGATGCGGGATCACCGGCAGCGGCAGGAAGGCCATCTGGAGGAAGGGCTCGGCGAGCTTCGTGCCGAGGGAGGCGGCGGCGGCGCGCAGCGGTCCCAGACGGGCGGCGATGGTGTCGCCATCCTCCACGCTCATCAGGCCGGCCACCGGCAGCGACAGCTCGGCCAGCACCCGGCCGCCCTCCACGACGACAAAGCCGCCGCCCAGATCGATCAGCCGGTTGATGGCCACCGCCATGTCGGCATCATCGACACCGACGACACAGAGATTGTGGCTGTCATGGCCGACCGACGAGGCGATGGCGCCGCGGGTGAGCCCGAAGCCCTTCACGAAGGCGCGGCCGATATTGTCGTTGACGCCATGGCGGGCGACGACGGCCACCTTGGCCACGTCCTGCGCCGGGTCGATGAAGCGCTCGCCGTCCCGGTAAGGCAGCGACAGGCGCAGATGCTCGGTCAGGATCTTGCCGGGCAGGATGCCCATCACCGGGCCGGTGGGGCCCGAGGCCGGCACGCGGAAATCCGCCGCCGTCACCCGGCGGGCGAGCACCGAGCCGAGGCCAACGGGGGCCGGCATGGAGCGGGCGGCAAACAGCTCCGGACCGACCAGCCGGCCGGCGGCGATGACGTCGGAGACGCGGCAGTCGGCCAGATCGTCCAGAAGCGCGATGTCGGCCCGCCAGCCCGGCGCGATCAGGCCGCGGCCCTTCAGCCCGAAGGCCTGGGCGGCCGAGAGCGAGGCAGTGCGATAGGCGGCAAGCGCCGGCACGCCCAGGGAAATCGCCTCGCGGATGAGGAAGTCGATATGGCCTTCCCGCGCCACTTCCAGCGGATTGCGGTCATCGGTGCAGAAGGCGAAGAAGGGCGCCGTCTGCACCGTCAGCAGCGGCGCCAGCGCATGCAGGTCCTTGCACACCGAGCCCTCGCGGATGAGGACGGTCATGCCCTTGCGGATCTTCTCCAGCGCCTCGTCCGGCCCGGTGGTCTCGTGGTCGGTGCGGATGCCGGCAGCCAGATAGGCGTTGAGGTCACGGCCGCGCATCAGCGGCGCATGGCCATCCATGTGGCCATCGGAGAAGAGGGCGAGCTTCTCCATCATGCCGGGATCCTTGTGGATCACCCCGGGAAAATTCATCACCTCGGCCAGACCGATGACCTTGGGATGGGCGCGCAGCGGCGCGAGGTCGGCGGCTTCCAGCCGGGCGCCGGCGGTTTCCATGTGGGTGGCCGGCACGCACGAGGAGAGCGCGACGCGCAGGTCCATGACCGTCTCGGCCGCCTGCTCCAGCACCCACCGGATGCCGGGCACGCCGAGGACATTGCCGATCTCGTGGGGGTCGCAGACCGCCGTGGTCACGCCATGAGGCGTCACCACCCGGTCGAACTCGGCCGGCGTCATCAGGGAGGACTCGACATGGAGATGGGTGTCGATGAAGCCGGGCACGGCGATGCGGCCACGACCATCCACCTCGCGGGTGCCGCGATAGCTGCCATAGGTTCCGACCACCACCGAATCACAGATGGCAATGTCGGTCTCAACCAGTTCGCCGGTCACCAGATCGAACAGGCGGACATTTTTCACCACCAGATCGGCAGCCGTCCGTCCATAACCCTGATCGATACGCCGCTCCAGAGTGGTCCGGTCGGTCATCCTCTTGCCCTCGCCCGCGAAAAACAGGTCCCTCCGGGAAATGCCGATCCCCATGAACCCGGATGGCAAGCATAGCCGATGGCGCCGCCCTTGTCGCCGCGCTAGCCTATGTGTCGCGCCCGCAGGGAGGTTGCGTCCGGACACACTGGCTGATTTCAATAGTCCACCTCCTTTCCCGTCGAACCTGTTGCCCCCTCGCAGAAGAGTCCGGACCACACCATGGGGCCCCCGCCCGACCCGCACCCCGCATCTTCAGATGCTGCCGTCGTGACCGCCCTGGACGAACTGGGCGTGCTCGAAAACGGGCCGGAGGAAAGTTTCGACCGGATCGTGACCATCGCCGCCGCCCTGTTCCGGGTGCCCATCGTTCATGTCGGCTTTCTCGATGCGGAAAGCCGCTGGCTGAAGGCGGCCATCGGCGTGCCCCTCGGCGTCGCGCCGCGCCAGCAGACCCTGTGCTGGCAGGCGGCCCGGGCCGATGCCCTTGTCGTCATCCCCGACACCCGGCTGGACGAGCGGGTCCGCGACCTGCCCCCGGTCGCCGGTCCGCCTCATGTCCGCTTCTATGCCGGCTGCCCGATCCGGCTGCCCGAGGGCACGGTGGTCGGAACCCTGTGCATCGCCGACACCGTCCCGCGCGATCTGCCGGAGCGGGAGCGGGCGCTTCTGGCCGATCTTGCCGAGTCTGTGGTGGCCGAGCTGGTGCTGCGGCGCACGGCGCGGCGGCTGGCCGATGATCTGGTGGACCGGGCCGCCATCGCCGGCGAGCTGGAACGCACCCGGCAGCGCCTGGCCGACATGCTGAGCACCGCCGCCGACGAGTACTGGGAGACCGACACCGATTTCCGCCTGACCTTCGTCACCGGCGGCGGGGTCTCGGATTTCTCCTGGCCGCGCGGGGTGGCCAACCGGCCGGTCTGGGAGGTGCTGGGGGTGGATCCCGAGCTGGATCCGGTGTGGCGGCCGCATCTGCGCCAGCTCCACGCACGCGAGCCCTTCCGCGACTTCCCCATCCACCTCACCGATCCGAAGACCGGAACCTCCGTGTGGCTGG
The DNA here is from genome assembly GCA_038242345.1 of Hyphomicrobiales bacterium. Lineage (GTDB taxonomy): Bacteria > Pseudomonadota > Alphaproteobacteria > Rhizobiales > Segnochrobactraceae > JBBSSF01. The sequence goes on along the minus strand of JBBSSF010000011.1, from coordinate 6,673 downwards.
AGGCCAGCGGCAAGCCGCGCTTCGATGCCGCCGGCACTTTCCTCGGCTATATCGGCACCACCCGCAACGTCACCGAGCGCCGCCGCGCCGAGGAGACCATCCGCCGTCTGGCCGAGCGCGATGCCCTGACCGACCTGCCGAACCGCAATTCCTTCCAGAACCGGCTGGGGGCCCTGCGTTCCGGCCATGGCCGCGGACCGATCGGCCTCATCCTCGTCGACCTGGACCGGCTGAAGGAGATCAACGACTCCTTCGGCCACGAGGCCGGCGACGTGTTCCTGCGCACCGCCGGACAGCGCATCCTCGACTGTCTCGGGCCGCAGGATTTCGCCGCCCGCATCGGCGGCGACGAGTTCGCGATCCTGTGCGATGGCGGCATCACCATGCGGGATCTGGAACGGGTGGCCGCCCGCATCGTCTCGGCCATCGCCCGGCCCTTCCCCTATGCCAGCGGCCAGCTGACCGGCGGCGCCAGCGCCGGCTATGCCCTCGCCCAGGACCGCACCACCGCCGGGCGCAACCTGATGCGCCATGCCGACATGGCGCTCTATCGCGCCAAGGCCACCGGCCGCGGCCGCTGGATCGGGTTCGAGAGCCGCATGGCCATCGAGTTCGACGTGCGCAACCAGCTGGAAGGCGAGATCCGCGAGGGGCTGACGGCGGGATCCTTCCTCGCCTATTTCCAGCCCGTGGTCAGCCTGACCCGGCCCGAACCGCCGATGCTGGAGGCGCTGCTGCGCTGGGATCACCGCCGGCGCGGCGTGCTCGGCCCGGAACATTTTCTCGATCTGGCCGACGAGATGGGGCTGGGGCCGGCCCTCGCCGAAGTGGTCCAGCGCAAGGCCCTGCTGGCCCTGGCCGACTGGCGCCGGCACGACCTGCCGGTCGGGCGGCTGAGCTTCAACCTCGCCACCTCCCAGCTGCTCTCCCCGTCCATGGTGCCGGACCTGCTGGAGCTGATCGCAAGCGCCGGCATCCTGCCCGCGGACATCGACCTCCAGCTCACCGAGAATGTGCTGATCTCCCACCATGCCGACTCGCTGCGCGAGCGGCTGCGCGCGCTCTCGCGCGCCGGCCTCACCATCTCGCTTGACGATTTCGGCATCGGCCTCGGCTCCTACACCCATCTGAAGGTGCTGCCGGTGGACCGGATCAAGATCGACCGCTCCTTCGTCGCCGGCCTCCTGACCGACCGGCGCGACAGCGCCATCGTCGAGGCCACCATCAATCTCGGCCACCGCCTCGGCATCTGCGTGGTGGCGGAGGGCGTGGAGCATCCCGAGCAGGCCAGCCAGCTGCGCGACTGGGGCTGCGACTATGCCCAGGGCTATTATTTCGGCGCGCCGCGCTCCGGGAGCGAGACCACGGCCGCCCTCGTCGAGGGCCGGCTGGTCCGCCACTAGAGCACTTTGCGTTCGCCCCGGCTCACCCTAAACGCTCTCGTCTTTTGAGGTTACGCATTTTCTTCACGCGGACCGGCATCCGCTTCGCTTGAAACTGCTCCAGATCGCTCCGGCCCGGCGGAAAAGACCCTGCGCCGGTCCCCGCCGCGGCGCGGACGATCAGGCCGGGTCGGGCGCGTCCTCCCCGCCGGCCGGGGCGACGCCGCTCACCAGATCGAACCAGCCGTCCTCGTCGATCACCGGAATGCCCAGCTCCGTCGCCTTCTTCAGCTTGGAGCCGGCGCCGGGGCCGGCCACCACCAGATGGGTCTTGCGCGAGACGGATTCCGACGCCTTCGCGCCCAGGGATTCCGCCATCGCCCTGGCCTCGTCCCGGGTCATGCGCACCAGGGTGCCGGTGAAGACGATGGTCTTGCCGGCAACCGGCGAGTCGGCGACGGCCGGCGGCGCGGTCTCCTCCTCCACAATCACCTCGGTGACCAGGGCGGCGACGATCTCGCGGTTGTGGGGCTCGTCGAAGAAATCGACCACCGCCTCGCCCACCACCTCGCCGACGCCCTCGACGGAGGTGAGGAGCGCCCAGGCGGGATCGGTGCGGTCGGTGGCCTTCAGGGCCACCTCCTCCACCCGGGCGAGGGAGCCGAAGCCGCGGGCCAGCGCCTTGGCGGTCGCCTCGCCGACATGGCGGATGCCGAGCGCATAGAGGAAGCGCGACAGCGAGATGCGCCGGCGCGCCTCGATCGCCCGGAAGAGATTGCGCGCCGAGGTCGGCCCCCAGCCGTCGCGGGCGCTGATCTTCTTCATCGACGCCCGGTCGCGGGCGGCCAGGGTGAAGATGTCGGCCGGGGTGCGGATCAGCCCGTCCTCGTAGAAGGCCTCGATCTGCTTCTCGCCGAGGCCCTCGATGTCGAAGGCATGGCGGGAGACGAAATGCTTCAGCCGCTCCCGCGCCTGGGCGGCGCAGACGAGGCCGCCGGTGCAGCGCCGCACGGCATCCATGTGGCCGGTGCGCTCGTTCACCTCGCGCACGGCATGGCTGCCGCAGACCGGGCAGAGATGGGGAAACGCGAAGGGCACCGCATCGTCCGGCCGGCGCTCGGGCACCACGCCGACCACCTGCGGGATGACGTCGCCGGCGCGCTGGACGATGACCGTGTCGCCGATGCGGACGTCCTTGCGGACGATCTCGTCCTCATTGTGCAGGGTGGCGTTGGAGACGACGACGCCGCCGACCGTCACCGGCTCCAGCTTGGCGACCGGGGTGAGCGCCCCGGTGCGGCCGACCTGGATCTCGATGTCCCGGAGCACCGTGGTGGCGCGCTCGGCCGGGAACTTGTGGGCGATCGCCCAGCGCGGCGCCTGAGCCTTGAAGTCAAGCTCCGTCTGGAGTGCGAGATCGTCGACCTTGTAGACCACGCCGTCGATGTCATAGCCGAGCAGGGCCCGGTCGGCCTCGATGCCGCGATAGACGGCGAGAAGCTCCTCCACCGAATGGCAGAGCGTCGTGCGGTCGTTGACCGGAAAGCCCCAGGCGCGGAACTTCTCCAGCATGCCATGCTGGGTCTCGGCCACCGGCGCCGACAGCGCCCCCCAGGCATAGGCGAAGAAGTGCAGCGGCCGCGACTTCGTCACCTCCGGATTGAGCTGGCGCAGGGAGCCGGCCGCGGCGTTGCGCGGATTGGCGAACACCCGCGCCGCCTCGCCGCCGGCCGCCCGCATCCGCGCGTTCAGCGCCGCGAACTCGTCATGGCGCATGTAGACCTCGCCGCGCACCTCGATGAGATCGGGCGCATCGGCCGGCAGCGTCCCGGGAATGTCGGCGATGGTGAGGGCGTTGGCGGTGACATTCTCGCCGGTGGTGCCGTCGCCCCGGGTGGCGGCCGTCACCAGACGGCGGTCGCGATAGGTGATGGACAGCGAGAGACCGTCGATCTTGGGTTCGGCGGTGTAGGTGATCGGCACATCCTCGGCGAACTTCAGATGCCGGCGGACGCGGCCGGCGAACTCGGCCACGTCGAGATCGGAGAAGGCGTTGTCCAGCGACAGCATCGGCACCGCATGGGTGACCGGACCGAAGGCGGCGTCAGGGGCCGCCCCCACCTCGACGCTCGGGCTGCCGGCGGTGGCGAGCTCGGGAAAGCGCTCCTCGATGGCGAGAAGCTGGCGGCGCAGACGGTCATAGTCCGCGTCCGAAATGGTCGGCGCGTCCTCGATATAATAATGCCGGTTGTGGTCGCGGATCTCGGCGGCCAACTGGGCATGGGCGTCCGCCGCCTCTTCCAGCGTCATCCGCGCGATGGCGCCGGACGGGTCGATGTCGTCGCTCATGGGAAACGCTCCGCGGGGGGCGATCGGGCAGTGGCCGCAGCCGCGGCCCGAAGGCTCAGCTTGGGGGGATTCCCGCCCTGCCTTAGCGGAAATCCCTTAAGCCTTCGTGGCCTGCCCCTGCCCGGCCGGGCGCCCGTGCCGGACGGGACCGCCGGAAACCGGCGGCCCCCTGTTCCGTCATGCCAGAGCGTCCTGAAAAGGATCCGCCGGCATTCCGGTGCACGGTGCGGTCGGCACTGCGTGCGCCTGGTCTCAGGCCGCCCCCACCGTCAGCCGTCCGTCGAGGCCGGCACCGGTCGCCGGGGAGATCGTGCCGGTATCGCGGATGAAGGCGATGATCTCGTTGCGATAGACAAGGCCGGTGTGGAGGAAGTCGAGGCTGCGCAGGTCGAGGCTGACGATGTCGCCGGGCACCCCGCCGGCGATCGGCTTGCCGTTCCACGCCTCGCCGAAACCGCCCAGCGCCACATAGGAATTGAGCGCCAGGGTGAAGGGCCGGTCCATCACCATCGCGATCGGCTGGCCGTTGAGGGTGACATCCACCGCTCGCGCCGCAGCGGCGTTCGCTCCGGGATCGATGCGATAGCGGATGCCGCGGGAGAAGTGCAGGAAGCCGCGGGAGACGAAGCTGTCCAGCGCCACGCCCTGCATCTCTTCCGGGCGCAGGAGCCGCTTGGCATTGTTGTCGAGCAGCGCCTGGATCTCCGCCCCGGTCAGGGTGGCCACATGCACGTTGTCGGCATAGGGCATCACGTCGAACCACTGGCGGAAGGTCAGCGCGCCGGCATCGACACCGGCCGAAAGCCCGGTGGCGTTGAAGAGGGCGAAGTCGATCGCGCCGTTGGCGAAGGTCGGCGAGCGGGCCACCAGCGCATCGTTCATGAAGTTGGCGATGGCACATTCGCGCACATAGCGATCGGCAATGGTCCGGGCCGTGGACACCGGCGCATCGGCCGCAACCGTGCCGATCTGCTCGCTGAGCTTGGCGTCGAGAGCGGCCAGCAGCGGGGCGATATGGGCCGCCTCGAAGGCGGCATCATAGTCGCCGTCCTGTTCGAGGCTGGCATATTTCGGGTCGGTGGCGGGCACGCGCCGGTCGCGGGCCTTCACCGGGTGCAGCATGACCGAGGAGAACCACGCCCCCGGCGCCGCACCCTCGCCGACCGAGACGACGATCTCGCCGAGATAGCGCCCGTTGGCCTCGGCCTGTGTCAGGAGCACCCCGTCCACCACATTGCGCGGGTCGAGCCCTTCGGCGTTGAGCTTGGTGTGGGAATGACCGCCGATCAGCACCACGGGCTTGTCGGTGAGGGCTGCCGCCGCGGCGGCGATGTCGAAATCGCCCTCGCCGATCTTGCGGTCGGTGCCGGCCTTGCCGCTCTGGTGGTTGCCGCTGCCATAGCCGCAATGGGAGAGGATCACCACCACATCCGACACCGCCGCCACCGCCGGCAGCAGGTTGCGCACGACGGCAACCGGGCTTGCGACCGCAAGCGTCGGATCGCTCGGCTGGCCGACCCGGGTGTCGACCGGCGTCGTCAGGCCGATGAAGCCGATGCGCAGCCCCTTCGCCTCGGCGATGGCCGCCGCGACATAATCCGTGTCGCGCGCCATGTGACGCGAGCCGGAGACATTGGCCGAGAGAACGGGGAAGCGGGCATCCCGCGCGATGCCGGTCTTCAGGAGTTCGGCACCGCGATCGAATTCGTGATTGCCGAGGACGGCAATGTCGAGGCCGGCGGCCGAATAGGTCCGGTAGGCCGCATCGGCCACGAAGGTCTCCGGCGACCAGCCGATGAGCTCGTCGAACACCGATCCGGTGTGATCGTCACCGCCGGAAAGGAAAAGGACGATCTCGCTTTCCCCCGCTGCCGCCCGCGCGGCCGTCACCTTATGCACCCTCTGGGAGAAACGGTGGGTGTCGCCCTTGGTGGCATGGGTGTCGGTGAGATGATTGTGCAGATCGTTGAAGTGCAGGATGCGCACCACCCGGCGCTCCCCCGGCGCCAGCGACGGCGCCGGCACGGGATTGCCGCTCTCGGTGACGATGGCCGTGACCGGGCCCGACAGCGGATCGCCCGTCAGCAGATAGAGCCGCTCGAAGCCGCCCCCCGGATTGGGCGTGGCCGGCACCATCAGAAGCTCGCCGGCGGCCGCCGCCGCCCGGTCGCGAAAGAGAATGGCCGGCGCTGCGGCCGCAAGGCCGAGCACCACGCCCGATTTCAGGATGCTGCGCCGTGAAAGAAGGGTTCCTGCACCAGCCATCATGGCCCCCATGCGTGCGGAAGGGAAACATATCCCCGGCGGGTCAATGACATGCTCCCGTGACGCCGAGATGAAGGCCCCCCGTCCGGCCGGCCGCACAGCCCCGGACGGGGCCGCGATGATCCGTCGTCCCCCGGCGTAGGGAGCCCCCCGGGCGGCCGTTGAAGAGGCATGGATCCCGGGCACAGGCGGACGGCGCCCCGCCCCGCCCGGGACCCCGCTTCCGGTGCCGTCCTTCCCCTTTTGCGGAGTGGACAGGCCGCCGGGCCAGACACACCCTTTTCGCGATCCCGCAGCGCCTTTTTTCCGGAAGGTGACCCGATGACACGCCCCGTTCGCGCGCCCCTCCTCCGCTTCGCCCTGCCGGTGCTGATCGCCGGCACCCTTGCGCTGCCGGCGCTGGCGGTCACCCAGGCGCCCGGCCCCGGCCCGCATGGCCCCGATCCCGACCGCATGTTCCGGATGCTCGACACCAATGGCGATGGCGTGATCGACACCCGGGAGCGCAAGGACGCCCAGCTCCGCCGCTTCGACGCCATGGACGCCAACAAGGATGGCCGGCTGACCCGGGACGAGATAGAACAGGCCTTCTCGCGTCCGGGTCGTCCCGGTGGTCCGGGCGGCCCCGGGGGTCCGGGCGGGCCCGACGGGGCCATGGCCGGCCGGCCGGCGGGCGG
>JBBSSF010000010.1:0-18250 GCA_038242345.1 Hyphomicrobiales bacterium | reverse complement strand
CGCTAAGGTGCGGTCAGCACTTCGTGCGGCTGGTATCAGCCCGCCGCCCGCCGGGCGAGGTGTCCCGCCCGCCCGCGGGTTCCCGGTGCCTCCCCCGCACGGACACCTTCGGACCGGCGGGATTAACCGGCTGGTGACCTCTCCCGCGGATTCTGGGCCTCCCTTCCGGAGGTCCGCCGCCCATGTCCGTTCCGCCGCGCCGCCGCCCGCGGCCCCTCGCCCTGACCCTGGTGATGGCCGGCCTCGTGCTGGCCGGTCCGGCCCGCGGGCAGGAGGCGCCGGCCCCGATCCGGCGCAATGTCGGCGGCTATCCGGTCTCCGGCGGCCCCGACAGCAGCGGCAGCCAGCCCCGTCCGCTGCTGCCGCAGACCGTCGCGCCGGTCCCCGGCAGCCCGGCCGCAGCCCCCCGCTCTCCCGCGCCCGCCGCTCCGGCCAGGACCACCAGACCGGCAAAGCCCGCCACGCCGCCGGCGGCCAGCGCCCCGAAGACCGCTCCGAAGCCGGCCCGGCCCGCCACGGCGCCGGCGCCGACCCGTTCCCCGGCGGGACAGCCGCCTCCGGTGCTGCGCACCACGCCGGCCGACCCCTCCGCCTCCGCCCGGCCGCGGGAGGATGCCCGGCCGCTGGCGGCAACGGGCCTGCGCGCGACGACGCTGCCCCCGGCCGGCACCCCGGTGCCGGAGACGCGCAACGAGAGCGCGGCCGCCGCCCCGCCCCTGCGCGGGGCGAACCCGGAGCCGGCCCGCAGGACCGGCGGCTCGAAATGGCGCGTCGACCCGAAATTCCTGCCGGCACTCATCGCCTATGACGGACCGGAAAAGCCCGGCACCATCGTGATCGACACCGAGGCGCGCTATCTCTATCTGGTCGAGCCCGACGGTCAGGCCCGCCGCTATGGCATCGGCGTCGGGCGGCCCGGTTTCGAATGGGCCGGCCAGCACCGGGTGACCCGCAAGGCCGAATGGCCGGACTGGCGGCCGCCGCCGGAAATGCGCGCCCGGCAGCCCAGCCTGCCGGCCTACATGGCCGGCGGCCCGCGCAATCCGCTGGGCGCCCGCGCCCTCTATCTGGGCTCCACCCTCTACCGCATCCACGGCTCCAACGAGCCCTGGTCCATCGGCCGCGCCGTCTCCTCCGGCTGCATCCGCATGCGCAACGAGGATGTGAGCGACCTCTATGACCGGGTGGCCGTCGGCACGACGGTCGTCGTGCGCTGAGGCTCCCCGCCTTCCGGCGGGAGACGACACCTCAAGGCGGCGGTGCTATAACGCCCGGCAGCCGGCTCCGCGGCCGGTCCCGCCTCGAAAAATGCCTCAGGGGATGCCCCGCATGTCCGTGACCCAGACCGCGCCGATCGAACTGTTTTTCTGGCCGACGCCCAACGGCTTCAAGATCACGCTTTTCCTCGAAGAGCTCGGCATTCCCTACAAGGTCCATTTCGTCAATATCGGCAAGGGCGACCAGTTCCTGCCGGAATTCCTGAAGATCGCCCCCAACAACCGGATGCCGGCGATCATCGACCCGGAAGGTCCGGGCGGAAAGCCGATCTCCATCTTCGAATCCGGGGCGATCCTGCTCTATCTCGGCCGCAAGTTCGGTGCCTTCTATCCGGCCGCCGACGAGCGCGAGCGGGTGGAAGTGGAAGAATGGCTGATGTGGCAGATGGGCGGGTTCGGCCCGATGCTCGGCCAGAACCACCATTTCAACCTGTTCGCCCCGGAAAAGATTCCCTACGCCCAGAAGCGTTATATTGACGAGACGAACCGGCTCTATGGTGTGCTGGACAAGCGCCTTGCCGGCCGGGACTTCGTGTGCGGCAGCTATTCCATCGCCGACATGTCGATGTTCGGCTGGGCGCGCAGCTGGGAGCGGCAGAGCGTCCACCTCGATGCCTTCCCGAACGTGAAGCGCTGGCTGGAGGCGATCGCCGCCCGCCCGGCCACCATCCGGGCGGTTGCCGTCGGCGCCGATCCGGACGCCCGGGTCAACCTCGCCGACGATGCCGATGGCCGCGCCGTGCTCTCGGCCTATCCGGCCGCCTATCCGGGCTGAGGCCCGTCCGCCGTCCGGGGACGTTCCCGCCGGGCGGCTCTCCCCTTCCTGCCAGCCGAGCGGACCGTCGCGGACATGAGCAAGAAAGACAAGGCCGATCTCCCCTACCGCCCGTGCGTGGGCGTCGCCCTGTTCAACCGGGCCGGCGAGGTGTTCATCGGCGAGCGCTCCGGCGGGGCCGAGTCCGTCGGCGATGCCCATCTCTGGCAGATGCCCCAGGGCGGCATCGACAAGGGCGAGGACCCGCGCGCGGCGGCGCTGCGCGAACTCTACGAGGAGACCAGCGTCCGCTCGGCCACCATCATCGCCGAGGCGCCGGACTGGTTCGTCTATGACCTGCCGCCGGAGCTGGTGGGCGTCGCCTGGAAGGGGCGCTATCGCGGGCAGACCCAGAAATGGTTCGCCCTGCGCTTCGACGGCGACGAGTCCGAGATCGACGTGCTGCACCCGCCCGAGGGCAACCATGCGGAATTCACCGCCTGGCGCTGGGAAAAACTGGAGGCGCTGCCGGATCTGGTCGTGCCGTTCAAGCGGCCGGTCTACCGGCAGATCGTCGCCGCCTTCCGCCATCTGGTGATCTGAGACCGGGCGCACGCCGTGCCGACCCGGGCCCGGGGAGATCCTGTCCATGACCGTGTCCGGGCCGTTCGGCCGGACGGCACCTGCCGCCCTTCTGCTCCTTCTCGGGCTCACCGCCCCCGCCCTCGCGCCGGCTCCGGCCCGGGCGGAGGCCACCTGCGCCCTGCCGGACCGGCTGCGGGAGACCCTGACGCTCGGGCCGGACTGCACGGTGCGCGGCAAGGTGGTCATCGACAGGCCGGGCGTCACCCTCGACTGTGCCGGCGCCACCCTCGACAGCCGCGGCATCGCCGGCAACACCATCACCATCCGCGCCCCGGACGTGTCGGTGCGCCACTGCACCCTGCTGCCCGGCCGTGACCATGGCATCCGCATCCAGTCGCGCCTGCCGAAAGCGGAAAAGCATGCGCTGCCCCTGGAGGCGCGCTACGCCCGTTCGCCCTCGGGGGTGACGATTGCCGACGTCACCATCCGCGATCCCGGCCGCACCGGCATCTTCGTCGACAGCTATGTGCGCGACACCCGCATCGTCCGGGTGCGGGTGGAAAAGGCTGCGGATTCCGGCATCTATCTGGAGCAGAGCTCCACCGGCACGGTGATCGACGACTCCGCCCTCGTCGGCAACGGCTTCGGCTCCCTGTTCAGCCCGAAGATCGGCGCGTGGAAGCGCGAGGGGATCGCCATCGACTCCTCGGCCGACAACGTGATCCGCAACACCCTGTTCTCCGGCAATGCCGGCGGCGGCGTCTTCCTCTACAAGAACTGCCACGAGCACGCCGCCACCAACCCCCAGTCCACCGAACGCTGGATGCCCTCGGCCCGCAACGAGATCGCCGGCAACCGGTTCGAGAACGAACCCGTCGGCGTCTGGGTTGCCGCGCGCCAGAGCCGCAACCTCTCGGACATGGAGTGCGGCGACCCGGCCTATGCGCCGGGCTATTATCTGGATGCCGCCCCGGACAACCGCATCCGCGACAACCGCTTCAGCGGCGGCGACGTCGCCATCCGGGTGGAGGACGACGGCACCGACATCCGCGACAACGCCATCCAGAGCCCGCGCACTGCCTGCGTCCAGGTCGGCACCGGCCCGCGCGCCCGGCTGCTGAAGCGGCCGGTGACCGGCACCGTCCTCGATGGCAACAGCTGCGACGGCGTGCCGGCCGCCCGCGCCTTCGTCTTCACCGATGGCGCCCGGCCGTCGGTGGCCGAGGACAACCGCCCCGCCAACGGCATCGTGATCCGCTGACCGGCGGCCCCCGGGAAGCCGGCGCGGCCGACCCCGAACCGCCTCGGCAGCCGGGGAAGGTCCGCGGACGGCTGCCCCGGCCAACGCAGGCGCACGCGCTTTTTTCGCATCCGCCATGGAACCGAGGCGGCGCGGATGGCGTTATCTTCGGGTTTCCATACGATCCCGGATCCGGTTGCCCGCCGCGCCGGGAACTTGCGAATTCTTTTCGGAATTACTCTTCTTTGAAGAGAAACTCTTCCCTTCTGCTTTCCCAACACTGGCAGAGCGCGGACAGGGCTGTTATAGTTCCCGGGTCGGGGCGCCGGTTCCGGTCGCAGTCATCCCGACTGGCGGAATCCGCCCGGCCGTCATATCTCCGTTGCCTCGATGGGATAAGGAACGCGCGCACGACGAGACGCGGCGACAAGATCGCGCCGACGTGCCGGAAAAGGTGGGAGAAGCCATGTTGCCTGTGACCTCGGTCCTGTTCGTCTGCCGGACGAATGCGAGCCTCGGCCCGATGGCGGAAGCCTATCTCAATCAGGTCGGGGACGGGCTGGTCCGCGCCTTCAGCGCCGGCGTCAGTCCGGCCGCCGAGATCGCCCCCCAGACAGGGCGCACCCTGGAGATGGAAGGGGTCGCCGCCGACGGGCTGTCGCCCAAGGCCCTGGCCGTGTTCGCGCTGCCCGGCGCGCCGCAGCCGGATGTTCTGGTGCTGCTGACCTCGGACCTGATGGGCCTCCACGTGCCGGCCTGGGTGCGCCAGCCGCGCCGTTTCGTCTGGCCGCTCACCGATCCGGGCACGCCGGACAGCGGCAGGCCGTCGCTGTCGGCCTTCCGCGCGGCGTTCCAGTCGCTGCGGACCCGCATCGATCAGGCCCTCCAGCACGGCGCCTTCCTCTCGCCGACGCTGGCCGCCGCCGTCTGATCCCGGACGCCGGCCCCTCCGGCAGTCCGCCCGCGGATCTCTTCAGCCATTGATACCAAAGAGTCCTTTTCAAGGATCTTTGGTATCAGACCCCGACGCCGGGCGGGAACCCGGCCGGCCCGGCCGGCATTTCCCCGCTGCGGCTCTCCTTCCGGCCGGCGCGGGCTCTGCCTGAATCCTGCCCGGTTCCGGACGTCATGCTGGACCCGTCACCGGCCCTCGCTCCCCCGTGTTCCCGTGGGATGTTCGGGCCGCTCGTGTCCTGACGGCGACAGAGCGGCCGAAATCCGCTCCCGAAGCGCGCGGTTTTGCTGGCCTGCCGGGATGCGAGGTTGTATCGAGCCACATTCCCCTGTTTGCCCCGGTGACGCACGAGGTTTCCCGGACATGTCCCGTCTTTCCTCCCTGACGGTTGTCGCGGCTGCCGCTCTTCTGACGACGGCCTGCACGAGCTTCGGGCCCAGCCGTGGCCCGACGCCGCTGGTGGCGGTGCCCACGACGCCGGTGGCGGCCCAGACCCTGCCGCCGCCCGCCCCCGTGACCCCGCCGCCCGAGGAGGCGAAGCCCGAAGAGGTCGCCGCCGCCCCGGCCGAGCCGACCCCGGAGGAAAAGGCCGCCCAGGAAGCCCAGGCCGCTTCCCAGGCCCGCGACGTCACCATGAACGACATGGTCGGCGGCTGGACGCTGTCGTCCGGCGGCTCGTCCTGCCAGCTGTTCATGTCGACGACGAACTGGAGCGGCGGCCGCCGCGCCTCGACCCGCGGCTGCAAGGGCGAGCTCGCCAATGTCAGCGCCTGGTCGCTGTCGGGCCGGCAGATCGCCCTGAAGAGCAGCGACGGCGGCACCATCGCCACCCTCTACGGCTCCGCCTCCGGCGGCTTCAACGGCACGGCCGGCGGTCAGGCCGTCTCCGTCTACCGCTGATCCCGACGCGCCGGGGCCCCGCGCCCCGGCCGCTCATGCCAGAGATGCTTGAAAAGGACTCTCTGGCATTGCGATGCGGATTTCTCATACCAGGCGCACGAAGTGCTGACCGCACCGCGCGCCTGAAGGATAGCGGATTTCTCATATGTCCCAATGGCATGAGAAATCCGCATCGGAATACCAAAGGATCCTTTTCAAGGACCCTTGGTATCACCCCCGGGTCCGCTCGATTTCCTGATAGAGGGCCGCAAAGCCGCCGAGCGCATGGTCGATCACGGCGGTGTCGGTCAGGCGGCCGTCGCTCACTTTGGTGTGCACGGTGCCGATGACGATTTCCGGCGTCAGCACGGTGCGCGACAGGGTGGAGGCGAAGGCTTCGCGGATCTGGTACTGGGCGCGCACGCCGCCGGTGAAGGCCATGGAGCAGGTGGCGATCAGCACCGGCTTGCCCTTCAGCGGCGAGCGGAAAGCCGGGCGGGATGCCCAGTCGATGGCGTTCTTCAGCACCCCCGGGGTGCCGTGATTATATTCGGTGGAGACGATGACGAGGCCGTCCGCCGCCGCGATCGCCGCGCGCAGGGCGGCCACCGGCGCCGGGCGCGGATCGAGATCCAGATCCTGGTTGTAGAGCGGCAGGCTGCCGATGTCGGCAAGCGTCAGCTCCGCCTGGTCGGCGACGGCTTCCGCGAAGGTCACAAGGATCGCGGTGGAAAAGGAGGCCGCCCGCAGGCTGCCGGAAAGGCCAAGGAGCTTGTAGCGCGAGGAAGTCATCGTCCGGGATCTCTGGAAACGGGATGGCGCCCGCTGGCCGGGCCGCCTGCCTGTGGCTATATCTCGGATGTCGGTAGCCCCGCTTTCGAGAGGCTGCCAAACCGGCGCGAGAAACGGCCATGTCGGCGGAGATGCCCGAGGACCCGGAGGGTCCGAACCCGATTGCGGCGCTCGCCCGCGACCATGGCCGCGGCGTGCGCATCGGCCGCCACACCCATGGCCGGGCGCAGATCATCGCGCTCCTGTCCGGGGCGCTGCGGCTGGAGCTGGACGACCGGGTGCTGTCGGTGCCGCCGGGCCGGGCGGCCTTCCTGCCGGGCGGGGTGGCGCACGCGGCGGTCTATACCGACCACAGCGCCGTGCGCATGGCCTATCTCGATCCCGATGCCTATCCGGAACTGCCGGCGGACAGTGTGGTCTTTCCCCTCACCGGCCTGTTGCGCGAACTGCTCCTGCGGGCGATCGCGCTGGATCCCGCCGTGCCCCCGGACCCGCGCGAGACCCGCCTGCTTCAGGTGCTGGCCGACGAGATTGCCCGGGCGCCCGAGGCCGCGCCAAGTCTGGCGCTTGGCCGGGATCCGCGCTTGCGCCGGGTGACGGACGCGCTGCTGGCCGATCCCGCCGACCGCCGCCCGCTGCCGGACTGGGCCGCGGCCGCGGGCACGACGGAACGCACCCTTGCCCGCCTGTTCGTGCGCGAGACCGGGCTCAGCTTTGCCCGCTGGCGCCAGAAGTTGCAGCTGGTGCGCGCGGTGGAAATGCTGGCCGCCGGCAACCCGGTCACCCGGGTCGCCCTTGATCTCGGCTATGGGACCCCCAGCGCCTTCTCGGCGATGTTCGCCCGGGAAATGGGCGTGTCGCCGGCGGGCTATGGTGGAGGACGTGGCACCGGATGATCCCCGGGGAAAGGGCAGGGGCGCACGATTGAGGATGTCTGGCCCATCTTCAAGTGGCGTGGACACCGGGTCGCGGAGAAGAAAATGCGTTATCCCAAAGTTCCCTGAAAGGGACTCTTGTATTCCGATGCAGATTTCTCATGTCCTTGGAGCATATGAGAAATCTGCTGTCCTTCAGGCGCACGGTGCGGTCAGCACTTCGTGCGCCTGGTATCGGATCAAAGACCTGGAGCATTTTCCAGCGCGCCCGAGCGACCGGAAAATGCTCTCGTCGGTCCGTCAGGCCGGGCCTGGCCAATGGGGCACCCATTTCCGGGTGAGGTCGCGTCGCTTGCCTCGGCAACCGTTGAGCCATCCCGGAGGACGAAGGTCAGGCGACCGTTCCAGAACTCCGCCACGAAGATATCGTCCGGCTTGAGGCCACGTGCGGCGACATGTTCCTTGATCCAGTCTTCGTCCTTCTTGATTTCGGCAAGAGACGACTGGATCGCGGTGCCATCCTTCATCACGATGACCGACGGCATATCCTTTTCATCGCAGACGATGGAGAGCTGGCCGCTGGGTTCTATCTGGGCATAGTAGATCTGCTGAAAAGATTTTATTCCCATCGTATGCATCTGCGAGGCGATGTTGAGAATATCAATCTTCGAGCGGTTGGTCGTGAGGTTTTCGATGAGAAACGTGCCGTCCTTGATGATCGGGATCGGCTTTCCGATGGTGACGGAGCGGAAGAAATTGACATGCTTGCTGAGAAAATTCAGCCCGGAAATAAGCGCTATGCCGATCAGAAGAACAGAGACATATTGATAAAGCGGAATGGTGTCGCTGTAGATGACGCCGCCAATCACGCCACCAAGGACGAAATTCCCGATGAAGTCGACAGGTGTCATCTGTGACAACTGTGTCTTTCCGGATATATTAAGATGCGCGATGATAATCACGAATCCCAGAACGAATTTCAGAAGAACAGTGAGATAATAATCCATCTTGGGATCTCGCCTCCGGCCGGGATCCCGGGAGCTTAGCGTGCTTTCTGCAACTGGCAAGAGAGCGGCGCCGTCGAGGGAAGGTGCGGATTGGCGACGATGGTGGCCGGGGATGTTCCGCGCGCCGGCGTCTCCTGAAGGATCCACGCGCTCGTCGACGCCGACGGCTGTCCGGCATCGGATCCAGATCGCCACGCCCGCCTCCTGTCATACCAGAGATCCTTGAAAAGGACTCTTTGGCATTCCGGTGCGGATTTCCCATGTCCTTGGAGCATATGAGAAATTCTCTGCTCTTCAGACGCACGGCGCGGTCAGCACTTCGTGCGTCTGGTATCAGGCGATGCTGATGCCAGGTGCACGAGGCGCCGGTGTCCACGCCGCCTGAAAATGTTGGCGCCGGCGCAGGACCGGAAACTCACGCGATGATGTCGGGGAGGAGCTGGTCTTCCAGGCGGGAGATGCGGTCCTTCAGGACGAGCTTGCGCTTCTTCAGACGCTGGATCTGGAGGCTGTCGGCCACGCCGCTGGTGGCCAGCGCGGTAATGGCCGCGTCCAGGTCGCGGTGTTCCTGCCGCAGACGGGCAAGCTCGATCCTGAGCGCCCGTTCCTGATCTTCACTCATGCCGCGCCCGCTCGCCTCGAACGCCGAACCTGCCGGATCCCGTTCCGGTCTCCCGGACAGGCCGGCATCACCCCTGATGGCCTCTCATAGCACAGCCAACGCCCGTTTGGGAGTTCGCCGGCTCACCGGCCCCCCGTGCCCAGTCGTCTCAGTCCGGGCCGCGCGCCGCGCTGTCCGGCTTGTGATACCAGGCGCACGAAGTGCTGACCGCACCATGCGCCTGAAGGTCAGCGGATTCCTCATATGCGCCAATAGCATGAGAAATCCGCATCGGAATACCAAAGAGTCCTTTTCAAGGATCTTTGGCATGAGCCAGCCTCAGAGCTTCAGGCCGGGCGGGGCCAGCGGATTGTCGACCAGCACCGCCGCATCCGGGGTGTCGATGGCCGGCATCCCGGTGAAGACGTCGAACAGCTCGCGGATCTGCGCTTCCGGCACGTCCAGGGTGATGAACACCAGCCGGGTGCGCCGGTCGCCCTCCGGCCAGGCCGGCAGGGTCGCCGGCGGATGCAGGATGCTCTGCACCGCATGCAGCACCAGCGGATGCTCGGGATCCTCCACCGTCTTGACCACGCCCTTCATGCGCAGCAGCCGCGGACCGTGGGTGCCGGCCAGAAGGTTCAGGAACACGTCCAGCGCCGGACCCGACAGCGCCCTGTCGGTGGTCAGGCAGAAGGCCCGGATGCGGTCATCATGGCGGTTCACGTCATGATGATGGTGATGCGCGTGATGCCCGTGCTCGCCATGGCCATGGTCGCCCTCATGATGATGGTCATGGTCATGGTGGTCGTGCCCCTGGTGGTCGTGATGATGGTCGTCGTCGTCGAGATAGGCTTCCTCGGCGAGCCAGCGGGCGACATCGGGGATCTTGCCCGACGGGTCGAACAGGCCGGCCTCCAGAAGGGCCTCCGGCGTCGCCTCGCCTTTGGCCGCGTCCAGCACGGGAGCGGCCGGATTGAGGGTGGCCAGACGGGTCATGAGCCGGCTGAATTCGGCCTTGCGCTCGGCAGTGGTGACGAGATCGCTCTTCGTCAGCACGATCCGGTCGGCGACCGCCACCTGCTTCACGGCTTCCAGATGCGCATCCAGAGTGGAGGCGCCGTTGACGGCATCCACCAGGGTGACGACGCAGTCCACCCGGTAGCGCATCACCAGATAGGGGTGGCGCATGACGGCATGGAGCACGGGCGCGGGATCGGCGAGGCCCGTCGTCTCGATGACCACGCGCTTCAGAGCCGACAGCCGGCCATTGTCGAGCCGGCGCAGCAGGTCTTCCAGGGTGGAGACCAGTTCGCCGCGCACGGTGCAGCACAGGCAGCCCGAGGACAGCTCGACGATGCCGTCATCGGCGCGCTCGACCAGCAGATGGTCGATGCCCACCTCGCCGAACTCGTTGATGATGACGGCGGTATCGGCCAGCGCCGGATCATGCAGCAGCCGGTTGAGCAGGGTGGTCTTGCCCGAGCCGAGGAAGCCGGTGATGACGGTGAGCGGGAGCGGCTCGGGCCGACGGCGATCGGCTGGGATCATGGCTTGCCGCCTCCGGCGATGTCCTGGGGCAGGACGAGGATCAGCGGTGCGCCGACGGTTTCCAGCGCGGATTCGATGCGCTGTTCCGGTGTCGGCGGTTCGGCGGGCTGGACGGGTTGCAGGCCCAGCACCAGCGGTGCGCCGGTGGCCGGCTGGGCAGCCACGGCGGCGCCGGGCGGGGTCTTGCCGCCCTTGGCGACCACGGGCGGCGGCTTCGGCGTCTCGCCGCGGGCCGCCCGCCACGGGGTGATCGGATCGGCGCCGCCAAGGCCGACGGACTGGAGATCCAGCTTGGCCGGCGGCGGCATGAGGAAGTCCTTGCGCTGCTTGCCCGACGGATCCGTGCCCGGATCGAGCTTCACGCCGGCCACGAAATCATCGTCGATGTCCTCGCCGACGACCTTGCGCCGCTCGCCGCCGCAGACCTGGCGCTTGAGATTGGCCGGCTCCAGCGGGGTTTCGGGATCGGGCTGCATCCGGTCGAGGGTCTCGCGCCGGGTGGGCACGGTGCTGGCGGCGATGAAGGCGGCCTCCATCAGCTCGGCCGTGCCCTGGTCGCGGGCAAGCGCGGAGGGCCCGCCGAGGGTGACGGCCAGCAGCCGCCGCCCGCCCCGGGTGGCCGAGGCCACGATGTTGAAGCCCGAGGCGCAGATGAAGCCGGTCTTGAAGCCGTCGGCGCCGGGATAGCGCATCAGCATCCGGTTGTGGGAGCGGATGACCTGCTTGCCGAACTTCAGCCCCTGGATGCGGAAGAAATTGCGATAGTCCGGGAACTCCCGGTCGATGGCACGGGCCAGCAGCACCATGTCGCGGGCGGTCGTCACCTGGGCGTCGTCGGGCAGGCCGTTGGGGTTCTCGAAATGGGTGCGGCTCATGCCGAGGCGCGCCGCCTGCTGGTTCATCTCGGCGACGAACTCGGCCTCCGAGCCCGCGACCGCTTCGGCGATGGCAACCGCCATGTCGTTGGCCGACTTGACGATGAGGAATTTCAGCGCGGTTTCCAGCGTCACCACGGAGCCGAGCGGCAGGCCCATCTTGGAGGGCGGCTCGGCCAGCGCCGTGGCGGTCACCTCGACGGGGGAGCTCATGCGCATGTGGCCGGCGCGCACGGCGCGGAAAGCCACATAGGTGGTCATCAGCTTGGTGATGGAGGCCGGATGCCAGGGCCGCCACGCATTCTTTTCCGCCAGCACCTGGCCCGACGAGAGGTCGATGACCAGATAGGCGCCGAGATCGGAGGGGCGTCCGGGGCCGGCGGCGGCCGCTGCGGCCACTGCCGGCGGCGGCGCCACGAGCCCGAAGGTCAGGGCCAGAAGAAGCGCGGCACGCGACGCAGGGCGGACAACGATCGCAGCGAACATGGACGGCTCGGGGCTCCTGGACGATCCGGCGGGGCGGACGACGGGACCGCCCGGGCAGGGGGGCCCGGCACGATCTTCGGCGATTGGGGGCCCGGCGGCACCAGGGTGTCGCCGGAAGCGGACAGGGACGGGAGGAGCGACGGCGGCGTCACGTGCGGGCGGGGGAGCCCGTCGGGAGGGCGGCGTCCTTTGTCCTGTTGTCTGCCGGCCGAAAGAGGCATAATCGCGGCATCCGGCCTCATTCCGGCCCCGCTTCGGGCAGGTCCTCCCGGACCCGGCAGATCCCCGTGTGGCAGGCGTGTCGCGCCGGTCGTTGACAGGAAGGTCTTGATGTCCCCGTCCACTCCCGGAACCCGTGCCGACCGCATCGCGGCCCGGCTGTCCCAGGCGTTCGAGCCTGCAACCGTCACCGTCCGCGACGAGTCCATGATGCACGCCGGACACGCCGGAGTCGACGCGGGGGGAGAGACGCATTTTCGCGTGCGCGTCGTGTCGCCGGCCTTTGCCGGCCTGTCCCGGGTGGCGCGTCACCGCCGGGTCATGGATCTCCTCGACGCCGAATTCGCCACCGGCCTGCATGCCCTGGCCCTTGATACCCGCACGCCGGACGAGGCCCTGCGTCCCTGATCGCCGGCCGCCGCCGCCGCAGAAAGAGCCGCAGAAAAGGAAACGGCCGCCCGGGGCTCCGGACGGCCGCGAATCACCTGTCTCCCGGAGGGCTGTCGGCCTCAGGAGCGCTTGCGGCGCACCCGGACGACGACGTCCACCCGCACGATCTCCATGCCCTCGGGGGCTTCCGGCAGGCTGGTGAGCGCCAGGGACTCCGCCGGGATGTCCATCACCATGTCCTCGCCCTCGACGAAATAATGATGATGGTCGCCGGTCGAGGTGTCGAAATAGGTGCGCGCGCCATCGACGGCGAGTTCGCGCAGCAGACCCACTTCCGTGAACTGGTGCAGGGTGTTGTAGATGGTCGCGAGCGACACCGGCACCCGTTCGGCAACCGCTTCCTCGTGCAGCCGCTCGGCCGAGACATGGCGCGGACCGCTGCCATAGAGCAGCCGGGCAAGGGCCACGCGCTGGCGCGTCGGCCGCAGGCCCGCCGCCCGCAGCATCGGCACCGGATCATAGAGGGCCGCCGGAGACGTCTGCGACATCTGATCCCGCCGCATGCGGTCCTGAAGATCCCGCGGGTCCGCGTTCATGGGCACCTTCCTTCCTGCTCCGCTCCGGCCGGGCGCACTGCCATCCGCATCCGCAGCGTGTCATCCAGCCTAGCGTAGACACATTCGGCTGAGAAAAAGTCGATCCTGCGACACATCTTCCCCCCGGCCACCGGCCAGGGCCGGGACATGCCGGCCATTTCCCGGGACCCGTCCGGCCCGGACCGTCTCCGGTCCGGCGGATGCAGCCGCCGGACCTCCGTCAGCGCCCGTCCGGGCCCGGACGGACCCGCGACGGCTCCATACGCCTCCGCTTTCGGGGAGATATTAAGAAGCGTTCGCAGAAAGGCAAGCAGAAATTTGCCGGGTGCGGGCGCAGGGGGCGGGCGGGCGGCTGCCGAGCACGGGCAAAGGCGTCCTGGTTGCGCCCTTTCGGAGCCGAGGGGGCTGTGTTAGAAGGCGGGCGACGCGGGGACCCCCCGGGCCGGAAGCGGGCGCAGCCATGCGCGCCGGAAGGCCTGCGGTGGGATCCGGTGAGACCCGGGGGCGCGGCCCTGCGGGCAATGCTTTATACCGGGCCCCGTGCGGGGCCCTCAGACAGGCCCCCACGGGGGCATCGGAGAGCCCCGTGAGGGGTCATCGGGACCAAAGAAGGTCCGGCCCGGCGGTGCGGCCACCGGGGACTTGGCGAAGGATGCGGGACGGGGATGGACGAGCGGCGATCGAGCTTTGAATATGAGGACCTGCTGTCCTGCGGCCGGGGCGAGATGTTTGGCGCCGGCAATGCGCAGCTTCCTCTCCCGCCGATGCTGATGTTCGACCGTATCTCCTCGATCGGCGAGGAGGGCGGCGAGTATGGCAAGGGGCATGTCCGGGCCGAATTCGCCATCCGGCCGGATCTCTGGTTCTTCCCCTGCCACTTCAAGGGCGATCCGGTGATGCCGGGCTGCCTGGGCCTCGATGCCCTGTGGCAGATGGTCGGCTTCTTCCTCGGCTGGCTGGGTGCGCCCGGCCGTGGCCGCGCCCTGTCGGTGGGCGAGGTGAAGTTCTCCGGCATGGTGACGCCGGACGTGAAGCTGGTCGAGTATGGCGTGGACCTCAAGCGGGTCATGCGCTCCAAGCTCGTTCTCGGCATCGCCGACGGCTGGCTGAAGGCCGATGGCGTCACCATCTACAAGGCTCAGGACCTGCGCGTCGGCCTGTTCCGCGACGCGACGCCTGTCGCCGGCTGACGGCCGGCTTCCCCGGGCGCCCGGATCGGGGTGCCCGCGGCCGGCCTGTCCGGCTCGCAGGGGGCGGATCAGGATGCGTTCTCCGCCCGTCCGGCTGACCGGAGCGGGCGGCGACGCGACACACAATCGGGGGCGCGGACCGGAGTCCGCGCGGACAGCCGCCGCCGGACCGCGTGACCGGTCCGCAGCGGCGGCCGCCGGCGGAGACGCCCCTTCCTTTCGGACCTCGACTTCATTCGACGGGAGGCCCACGCATGAGACGTGTCGTCGTCACGGGCATGGGAATCGTGTCCTCGATCGGCAACAATACCCAGGAGGTCCTGGCCTCCCTGCACGACGCCCGTTCGGGCATCGTCCGGGCCCAGACCTATGCCGATCTCGGCTTCCGCTGCCAGGTGCACGGAGCCCCGACCCTCGACCCGGCAGAAGTGGTCGACCGGCGCGCCATGCGCTTCCACGGCGGCGGCACGGGCTGGAACCATGTCGCCATGGAGCAGGCCATCCGCGATGCGGGGCTTGAGGCCGGCGACATCTCCAACGACCGCACCGGCATCATCATGGGCTCCGGCGGTCCCTCCACCCGCACCGTGGTGGAAGCGGCCGACATCGCCCGCACCAAGGGCCCGAAGCGCATCGGCCCGTTCGCGGTGCCGAAGGCCATGTCGTCCACGTCGTCGGCGACGCTGGCGACCTGGTTCAAGATCCGCGGCGTGAACTATTCGATCTCGGCGGCCTGCGCCACCACCAACATCTGCATCGGCAATGCTGCCGAGCTGATCCAGTGGGGCAAGCAGGACATCGTGTTCGCCGGTGGCTGCGAGGAACTCGACTGGACCCTCTCGGTCCTGTTCGACGCCATGGGCGCCATGTCCTCGAACTACAACGCCACCCCGGAGACGGCCTCGCGGCCCTATGACAAGAACCGCGACGGCTTCGTGATCGCCGGCGGCGCGGGCGTCCTGGTGCTCGAAGAGCTGGAGCACGCCAGGGCTCGCGGTGCCAAGATCTACGCCGAAATCGCCGGCTATGGCGCCACCTCCGACGGCTACGACATGGTCGCCCCGTCGGGCGAGGGCGCGGTGCGGGCGATGCAGCTGGCGCTGAAGGACGTCAAGGCGCCGGTTGACTACATCAACCCGCATGCGACCTCCACGCCGATCGGCGACCTCAAGGAGATCGAGGCCATCCGCACCGTGTTCGGCGACAAGTGTCCGCCGATCTCGGCCACGAAGGCGCTGTCCGGCCATTCGCTGGGCGCGGCCGGCGTGCAGGAGGCGATCTACTCCATCCTGATGATGCAGAACGGCTTCATCACCAAGAGCGCGCACATCGAGGAGATCGACCCGGCAGTGGCCGACATGCCGATCGTGCGCGAGCGGGTGGACAATGCCAAGCTCGGCTGCGTGCTGTCCAACGGCTTCGGCTTCGGCGGCACCAACGCCACGCTGGTGCTGACCCATCCGGATCTGTGAGATCCCTGCGGCCGGGCTTTCCGGCCGCACCGCTTCTTGAACAAACGGGGCCCCGGCGCGGCGATCCGCCCGGGGCCCCGTTGCCGGTTCCGGTTCCCCCAAGCGATGTCCCGCCGTCCCGGCATCGTCGCCCGGGGGGCCGGATATTGCGCCGGCCACAGGCTTCCGGGACGTCGCACGAGGGAGAGAGGCCCGCATGACGGGATTGATGACGGGCAAGCGCGGCCTGGTGATGGGCGTTGCCAACGACCATTCGATCGCCTGGGGCATTGCCAAGGCGCTCGCCGACCAGGGGGCCGAGCTTGCCTTCACCTATCAGGGCGAGGCCTTCGGCCGCCGCGTGCGCCCGCTTGCGGACTCCGTCGGCGCCCGGCACCTGCTGCCCTGTGACGTGGAAGACGTGGCCACCGTCGACAAGGTGTTCGAGACGCTCGCCGCCGACTGGGGCAGCATCGACTTCCTCGTCCATGCCATCGCCTTTTCCGACAAGAACGAGCTGAAGGGGCGCTACGCCGACACCACGCGCGAGAATTTCGTGCGCACCATGGTGATCTCGTGCTTCTCCTTCACCGAGATCGCCAAGCGCGCGGCGGCCCTGATGACCAAGGGCGGCTCCATCGTGACGCTGACCTATGGCGGCTCGACCCGGGTGATGCCGAACTACAACGTCATGGGCGTGGCCAAGGCGGCGCTGGAATCCTCCGTGCGCTATCTGGCCGGCGATTTCGGTGCCCAGGGCGTGCGCGTCAACGCCATCTCGGCCGGCCCCGTGCGCACGCTGGCCGGCGCCGGCGTCACCGATGCGCGGCTGATGTTCAACTACCAGCGCAAGAACTCGCCGCTGCGTCGCACCGTTTCCATCGAGGAAGTCGGCGGCTCGGCGCTCTACCTGCTGTCGAACCTGTCGTCGGGCGTCACCGGCGAGGTGCACTTCGTCGATTCCGGCTACAACATCATCTCGATGCCGCGTCTGGACGAGCTGAAGACCCAGGAACGCCGGGAACAGGCCGACGAGGTGACCGGCTGATCCGGCCGGCCGGCCCCGGCCGCTGTCGCGGCCGGGTGCGCGTTCAACGTGCAGAATCTCATTCAGTCGACGCGCTGTCCGGCGCGTCGACTTTTTCATGTCGGTTGAATGACGATCTGGCGCTTGATCCACGGCTTTTCGTCATGCAGTGTGCGCGCCCTGACGCGATCCTGCATCGCATCCGCTTTCTCTCCGATGAAGGGCTTTTCCCCCGATGCCGTTCCTCGTCAAGATCTGCGGCCTGACGACCCCCGAGGCCGTGGATGCCGCCGTCACTGCCGGTGCCGACATGATCGGTCTCGTGTTCTTTCCGCCGAGCCCGCGCCATGCCGGTTTCGTGCCCGCGCGCTCGCTGGCCCAGCGCGCCCGCGGCAAGGCGGAAATCGTCGCCCTCACCGTGGATGCCGATGACCTGACCCTCGACACCATCATCGAGACCATCCAGCCCGACCGGCTCCAGCTGCATGGCCATGAGGACTGCGAGCGCGTGCGCGCCATCCGTGCCCGCTATGGCATTCCGATCATCAAGGCCTTCGGCATTTCCACCGCTGCCGATCTCGACCGGCTGGCGGCCTACCGGCCGTGCGTGGACCTGTTCCTGCTGGATGCCAAGCCGCCCAAGGGCGCGACCCGGCCCGGCGGCAACGGCGCCCGCTTCGACTGGTCGATCCTCGACACCCGCCCCGCCGACCTGCGCTTCCTGCTTTCCGGCGGCCTTACCCCGAAGACCGTCGGCCCCGCCGTCGCCCGCACCCGGCCCAATGGCGTGGACGTGTCGAGCGGGGTCGAGATCGGCCCGGGGGTCAAGGATCCGGAGCTGATTTCCGCCTTCGTGCGGGCGGCCCGCGAAGCCCTGGCACCGGCGGGTTGACGGCGGACGCGATCCGCCCGATACCCGATGCCGGCCCCGGCCGTCTGGGGGGCCGTCCAGAATGCGAGTGAGACCCGTGACCTTCAAGCCGAACACCGTGTCTGCCGGCCCCGATGACCGGGGCTTCTTCGGCATTTTCGGCGGACGTTTCGTCGCCGAGACCCTGATGCCGATCATTCTTGATCTGGAGCAGGCCTATGAGGTGGCGAAGAAGGACCCGGCCTTCGCGGCCGAGCTCGCGGAACTGAACCGCACCTATTCCGGCCGGCCGAGCCCGCTCACCTTCGCCCCCCGTCTCACCGAGCATCTGGGCGGCGCGAAGATCTATCTGAAGCGGGAGGAGCTGAACCACACCGGCTCCCACAAGATCAACAACTGCCTCGGCCAGATCCTGCTCGCCAGGCGCATGGGCAAGACCCGCATCATCGCCGAGACCGGCGCCGGCCAGCATGGTGTGGCGACGGCCACGGTGTGCGCCCGCTTCGGCCTGCCCTGCGTCGTCTTCATGGGCGCCACCGATGTCGAGCGCCAGAAGCCCAACGTGTTCCGCATGAAGATGCTGGGCGCGGAAGTGCGTGCCGTCACCGCCGGTGCCGGCACCCTCAAGG
>JBBSSF010000009.1:0-18368 GCA_038242345.1 Hyphomicrobiales bacterium | reverse complement strand
CGGGCGCGGGCGGGGCGGCCCAGCAGGCACATGGGCACATCGGCCCCGAGGCGCGCCGCATCGGCCCGGACCGAGGCGCCGCGGGGGTCGAGCCCCCATTGCGGCGCCAAGAGCCGGAAGGCCGCCGCCGCATCCGCCGAGCCGCCGCCGATACCGGAGGCCACCGGCAGGTTCTTCTCCAGCGTCAGCGCCGCGCCCCGGCCGGGGCCGACGCGGTCCTGAAGCAGGCGGGCTGCCCGCAGCACCAGATTGTCC
This sequence comes from Hyphomicrobiales bacterium, assembly GCA_038242345.1. GTDB lineage: Bacteria > Pseudomonadota > Alphaproteobacteria > Rhizobiales > Segnochrobactraceae > JBBSSF01. Next base: position 18,113 of record JBBSSF010000009.1, on the reverse strand, counting down.
GCCGGCGCGGTCTCGCCGAGCGCCCCGGCAAAGGGCCCGGTGACGCTGAGCGACAGGCCGGGCGCCGGGCTCATGGACAGCACGTCGCCGACATCGGGAAAGGCGACCAGCGTATCCAGCAGATGATAGCCGTCCTCCCGCCGCCCCGTGACATGGAGCGCCAGATTGACCTTGGCGCGGGCCGGCTCGCTCCAGGACGATGCGGCCGCGCCCCCGCTCCTGCCGCGGGGGACCAGCGGGATCACTGGACCTTCGGCGTGTCGGCGGCCGGCACGGCGGCGGATTCACCGGCCTTCGCCGGGGTCTCGGCGCCATCGAGGCCGTTCTGGATCTTGGCGAGAATCTTCGGCAGGTCCTCCGGCTCCGGCTTCAGGTCGCGGGCGTGGTTCCACTGGAACTTCGCCTCCAGCCGGCGCCCGATCTTCCAGTAGGCATCGCCCAGATGGTCGTTGATGACCGGATCCGACGGCTTGAGGGCGACGGCCTTTTCCAGCTCGACCACGGCTTCCGGATAGCGGCCGAGCTTGAAATAGGCCCAGCCGAGGCTGTCGACGATGTAGCCATCATCCGGGCGCAGCTCGACGGCCTTCTGGACCATGGCGAGGCCCTCGTCGAGATTCTCGTTCATGTCGATGAGGGAATAACCGAGATAGTTCAGCACCAGCGGCTGGTTCGGCTGGAGTGCGAGAGCCTTGCGGAAGTCGGCCTCGGCTTCCGGCCAGCGCTTGGTGCGCTCCAGCGCGATGCCGCGGAAATAATAGAGCGTCCAGTCCCGGGCCGAGGGCTCCTTCAGCGACCGGATGCCCTTGTCATAGGTGCTGGCGGCCTCGGCGAACATCTTGTGGCTGCGATAGACATTGCCGAGGGCAACCACCGCCTCCATGTCCGTCGGATCGGCGACGACCAGCGCTTCCAGATGGGAGCGGGCGCCGTCGAGATCGTCCATGGCGTTGAGGTTCAGGCCGACCTGGATCTGGGCGCTGCGATAGAGCGACGAGTCCTTCGGCACCAGATCGAACACCTCGACCGCCTGCTTGTGCTGCGCCATCTGCTCGAACAGCGTGGCCAGCGAGACGAGCGCGATGTCGGACTGGGGGTCGAGACGGCGGGCAAGCTGGAGATAGGCGGCGCCCAGCTCCTCGTTGCCCTCGCGGCCGATGGCGGTGCCCAGCGAATAGAGCACTTCCGACGCGCCGGCCTGGGGGCTGGTGATGAGCGGCCTGGGCTGCGGGTCGGCGATCGCCGAACGCAGCTGCTTCACCAGCGGATGATCCTCGCCGAGCGGCGCATAGCGGCCGATGATCTCCTCCGCCCGGGCCCGCTCGCCGGAGCGCACCAGCACCCGCGCATAGGCGTCGATCAGGCGCAGGTTGGAGGTGTCGGCCTGATAGGCGATGTCGAAGCGGCGCTTGGCCTCGGCGGTGCGGCCGGCATAGTCGGCAATCAGCGCGGCATGATGGGCCTTGAAGGGCTCATACCAGTCGGCCCCCTTGAGACCGTCGATCTCGGCCAGCGCCTGATCGGTCTTGCCTTCGCCGGCCAGCGCCCATGCGGTCAGAAGCCCCGCCGTCAGCGTGCCCAGGGGCCCGGAGCGGGCAACCGTCAGCTCGCGGATGGCCGGGCCATATTTCTTCTCGGCGATCTCGCTGGAACCGACGGCCAGCGACACGATGCGGCTGGCACCATCGAAGGCGGCCGCCCGGTTGGCGAGCGCCAGCGCCTCGTCGATCTTGCCGGCGGCGATCAGCAGGGTGAAGGCGCGCTCCACCAGGAATTCGTTTCCCGGGTCCTCGTCCAGCGCCGCGCTGAAGAACAGCGCCGCCGAGGTGATGTCCTTGTCGGCGCCGGCAACCCGGGCCGCGAGATAGTTGCCGGCCAGCCCCGTGTTCACGTCGAGCGTGACCTCGGGCCCGGCCTGCGGGCCCGTGTCGGCCTGGGCCTGGGCGCCGGTGGCGAGCGCGAGCGCGAGCCCCGCCGGCAGGAGCACGCGGGCCCGCGCGGTCCGGACGAAACGGGGGAAAAAGGCACGAAGGATCATGAAGCGGCGTCCGCCTGAAAAGGATACAGTCCGTGGCGAGAGCATGGGCCTTCAGAACCCTGGGTTCAAGCCCGCCCCGCCGGCCTCGGTCGCGAACAGGACATGGCGGAACGGCGAAAATATGGGCAGCCGGCCCCCGCTGGACCGCGGACGCACGCCCGCGATTTCCGGCGCACGGGCAAAATGCCGCTCATCTGTCGCCCGGACTGCAATCTGCATCGTTGCCGATCCGCTCTTGCTTTCGGCGGGCGGCCGGCGCAAGCTGTCGGCCAGCCGACGCAGGACGCGCGCCCGGGAGCAACCCTCCGCCGGGTGCGCTGCTTCTTGCATGGTCAGCTGCGGCCCGGGGGGAAACGGGCCTTCGCGCGTCGCGGATGAGGGGGTGGCCGCCGGGCGTGGCTGTTCGCGTGCGGCCTGGCAACGGGCCCGGGCGCGCGGGCGGAAACAAGTGTCCCAGTGGCCGGACAGGGTGACGACGAGGACAGGCATGGCCGCACGGACCATCATCGTTGAGCCGTTTGATCTGATCGTGTTCGGGGCGACCGGGGATCTTTCCCGGCGCAAGCTCATTCCCGGTCTCTACCACCGGGATTATGCCGGCCAGCTGCCGGACGAGGCCCGCATCATCGGCGCCTCGCGCGCCGCCGGCAGCGGCGAGAGCTTCCGGGCCGATTGCCGCAAGGCCATCATGGAGCATGTCTCCAAGGACGAGATCGATTCCGTCATCATCGACCGCTTCCTCGCCCGCATCGACTATTTTTCCGTGGACGCCCTCAGCGACGACGGATGGGATGCTCTGGCGGCGACCCTGAAGCCTCATGATGACCGGGTTCGGGTGTTCTATCTCGCCGTCTCGCCGGATCTCTTCGGCGACATTTCGCGCCAGATCGCTGCCCATGATCTCGTCACGCCGCATGTGCGGGTGGTGCTGGAAAAGCCCCTCGGCAAGAGCCTGGACACCGCCCGGAAGCTGCACGACAGCATCGGCGCGATCTTCCCGGAAGAAGCAATCTACCGCATCGACCATTATCTGGGCAAGGAAACCGTCCAGAACCTGATGGCGCTGCGCTTTGCCAATTCTCTGTTCGAGCCCCTGTGGAACGGCGCGCACATTGACCATGTGCAGATCACCGTTGCCGAGAGCCTCGGGGTCGAGGGCCGGGCCGGTTATTATGACACCGCCGGCGCGCTGCGCGACATGGTGCAGAATCACCTGCTCCAGCTGCTCTGTCTGGTCGCCATGGAAACGCCGGTCTCGCTGGAGGCCGACGCGCTGCGCGACGAGAAGCTGAAGGTGCTGAAATCCCTGAAGCCCATCGACGAGCGCACGGCGCCCCTCGTCACGGTGCGCGGGCAATATCGTGCCGGCGCCTCTTCCGGCGGGGCGGTGCCCGGCTATCTGGACGAGCTCGGCCGCGACATCTCGGCCACCGAAACCTTCGTCGCCCTCAAGGCCGAGGTGGAAAACTGGCGCTGGGCCGGCACGCCCTTCTATCTGCGGACCGGCAAGCGCCTCGCCTCGCGCATGTCGGAAATCGTGCTCGCCTTCAAGCCGATCCCCCATTCCGTGTTCGACCGCGGCGCCGGGCCGATCTCCCAGAACCAGCTCGTCATCCGCCTCCAGCCCGATGAGGGCGTGAAGCTGTGGCTGATGATCAAGGATCCCGGCCCCGGCGGCATGCGGCTGCAATATGTGCCCCTCGACATGAGCTTTGCCCGCGCCTTCGGCGTGCGCAACGTGGATGCCTACGAGCGTCTCATCATGGACGTGGTGCGGGGCAACCAGTCGCTGTTCATGCGCCGCGACGAGGTGGAGGCGGCGTGGACGTGGATCGACCCGATCCTCGAAAGCTGGCGGGAATCCAAGGACATGCCGAAGCCCTACACGGCCGGCACCTGGGGCCCCTCTGCCGCCGTCGCCCTCATCGAGCGCGATGGCCGCACCTGGCACGAGGACATCGCGTGAGGCCGCTCCTTGCCCGCCACTCCTTCCCCGAGGGCAGGGCGCTTGCCGGGGGGCTCGCCCGCTTCGTCGCCGGCCGCCTCGCCGAGGCGATCGGGGAGACCGGCGCGGCGACCCTTGCCGTTTCCGGCGGCCGCACCCCCACCCGCTTCTTCGAGGCCCTCTCGGCCGAGACGATCGCCTGGGAAAAGGTCACCGTCACCCTCGTCGACGAGCGCTGGGTGGGCGAGGACTCCGATCGCTCCAACGCCCGGCTGGTGCGCGCCCATCTGCTTCAGGGCCCGGCAGCCGTCGCCCGCTTCCTGCCGCTCTATACCGGGGACCTGACCCCGGAGGACGGCATCGTGAAGCTCGCCCCCGAGCTTGCGGCACTGTCGCTGCCGATGGCGGTCGTCGTGCTCGGCATGGGGGATGACGGGCACACGGCCTCCTTCTTTCCCGGCGGGGCGGGCCTTGCCCATGCCCTCGATCCGGAGGACGGCGCGCTGCTGGCCGCCGTGCGTTCGGATGCCGCCGGCGAGCCGCGCATCACCCTCACCCTGCCGCCGCTCCTTGCCGCCGGCGCCATCGCCCTCCACGTGGAGGGGGCGGGCAAGGCGAAGGTGCTGGAAAAGGCGCTGATGCCCGGTGCCGAGGCCGAGATGCCCATCCGCGCCGTGCTGCGCCGCAGCCCCCGGCCGGTGAACCTGTTCTGGTGCCCCTGAGCCCCCGGCCGGCGCCGCTGCCGGCCACCCGCCCGACGGATGCCTCCGCCCGCCTGCGGTCATCCGCCCGGCCCCGCCCGTCCGGAACCGTCCGGCCGGCCGGTCGGTTCCCTCTCGGCCGTCCCTCGTGGGGCTCCGCGCGCCCCCGTCGCCAGTCCGCGCGCTGCCCCGGACAAGGAGCCGCTGTCCCCTGAGCGTGAAATCCGTCGTCTCCGCCGTCACCGAGACCATCGTCCAGCGCAGCGCCGAGACCCGCGCGCGCTATCTCGACCGCATCGCCGAGGCCCACGAGAACCGGCCCGCCCGGGTGAAGCTCGGCTGCGCCAACCTCGCTCACGGCTTTGCCGCCTGCGGCGTCGCCGACAAGGAGGCCCTGCGCGACGGACTCACGCCGAACCTCGGCATCATCACCGCCTACAACGACATGCTCTCGGCCCATCAGCCCTTCGAGCATTTTCCCGAGATCATCCGCGCCGCCGCGCGCGATGCCGGCGGCACGGCCCAGGTGGCCGGCGGCGTGCCGGCCATGTGCGATGGCGTCACCCAGGGCGAGGCGGGGATGGAGCTGTCGCTGTTCTCGCGCGACGTGATCGCGCTCGCCACCGCCGTCGGCCTGTCGCACCAGATGTTCGACGCTGCCGTCTATCTGGGCGTCTGCGACAAGATCGTGCCCGGGCTCGTCATCGGCGCCCTGTCCTTCGGCCATCTGCCGGCCGTCTTCATCCCCGCCGGCCCGATGACCTCGGGCCTGCCCAATGACGAGAAGTCGCGCATCCGCCAGCTCTATGCCGAGGGCAAGGTGGACCGCACCGCCCTTCTCCAGGCCGAGAGCCAGTCCTATCACGGCCCCGGCACCTGCACCTTCTACGGCACCGCCAACTCCAACCAGATGCTGATGGAGATCATGGGGCTGCACCTGCCGGGCGCCTCCTTCGTCAACCCGAACACGCCGCTGCGCGATGCCCTCACCCGGGCCGCCGCCGAACGGGCACTCGCCATCTCCGGCCTCGGCAACGACTACACCCCCGTGGGCAAGGTGCTGGACGAAAAGGCGTTCGTGAACGGCATCATCGGCCTGCACGCCACCGGCGGCTCCACCAACCTCACCATCCACCTGATCGCCATGGCAGCGGCTGCCGGCATCCGGATCACCTGGGAGGACTTCGCGGAACTCGCCGCCGTCACCCCGCTGCTCTGCCGCATCTACCCCAACGGCAAGGCCGACGTGAACCATTTCCACGCCGCCGGCGGCATGGGCTTCATGATCCGCGAGCTGCTCTCCGGCGGCCTGCTGCATGAGGACGTGACCACCGTCAACGGCACCGGTCTCTCCGGCTATGTCACCGAGGCCGGTCTCGATGACAGCGGCAGCCTCGTCTGGCGTCTTCCGGCCGAGGAAAGCGGCGACGACAAGGTGCTGCGCCCGATCGAGGCCCCGTTCCAGCCGACCGGCGGCCTGACGGTGCTCGATGGCGATCTCGGCCACGCCGTCATCAAGACCTCCGCCGTCGCCCCCGAGCGTCACATCATCGAGGCGCCGGCGAAGGTGTTCGAGAGCCAGGAGGCGCTTCAGGCCGCCTTCAAGGCCGGGACGCTGACCGGCGATTTCGTCGCCGTCGTCCGCTTCCAGGGCCCGAAGGCCATCGGCATGCCGGAACTCCACAAGCTGATGCCGCCGCTCGGCGTTCTCCAGGACCGCGGGCAGAAGGTGGCGCTCGTCACCGACGGCCGCCTGTCGGGGGCCTCGGGCAAGGTGCCGGCCGCCATCCACGTGACGCCGGAAGCCCTTGATGGCGGCCTCATCGCCCGGATCCGCGACGGCGACATCATCCGCATCGACGCCCCGGCCCACCGGCTCGACGTGCTGGTCGATCCGGCCGAACTCGCCGCCCGCACGCCCGCCGCACCGGACATCAGCCGCCATCAATATGGCGTCGGCCGCGAGCTTTTCTCTGCCTTCCGCTCCATCGTCGGCCGCGCCGATGACGGGGCGCATGTGTTCTGATCCATCATCCGGGCGGGTTGCTTCAGGGGCTGCCGCCCCTGATCCCCGCCCGGAGGCAGAGCCCCCGGACCTCCCCTTTTTTCTTCAGAAAGAAAAACTGGAGGGCTTGGGAGGCTGTGCCTCCCAAGCGGGTGCGGGCGGCAGCCCGCCATGTCCGCGGGCAGCCCGACACGCATTTTCGAGGGGGATAATTCATGACCGATCCGCAGCCGGGGCTTGAGCCCGTTCTGACCGCCGCGCCGGTGGTGCCTGTCGTCATCGTCGATGATCTGAAGAATGCCGTGCCGATGGCAAAGGCGCTGGTGGCCGGCGGGCTGACGGCCATCGAGGTGACGCTGCGCACGTCTGCTGCCATGGAGGCCATCAAGGCGATTGCCGCGGAAGTGGAAGGGGCCAATGTGGGCGTCGGCACGGTGCTGACCGGCCAGCAGCTCGAAGCTGCCATGAAAGCCGGCGCGACCTTTGCCGTCTCGCCCGGCGCCACCGAAAAGCTGCTCGACGCCGCCGCCGACCTGCCCATCCCGCTCCTGCCGGCGACCGCAACCGTGTCGGAAATGATGGCGCTGATCGAGCGCGGCTACCGCTTCGCCAAGTTCTTCCCGGCCGAGCCGGCCGGCGGGGCGAAGTACCTCTCCGCGCTTTATTCCCCGATCCCGCAGCTCCGCTTCTGCCCGACCGGCGGCGTGACGCCGGAAAGCGCCAAGGTCTATCTGAAGCTGCCGAACATCGTCTGCGTCGGCGGCTCGTGGATGCTGCCGAAAGACAAGATCGCGGCCGGCGACTGGGCCGGGATCACGGCGCTGGCCAGGGAAGCGGCAGCGCTGCGCGGCTGAGAGATTTCGGGGGGCGACTGCCCCCGAGCCCCCGTCCGGGAGGGCCAGCCTCCCGGACCCTTCAGTCCTTCCGAAGTTCTTCGGTCAGCTCATTCGAGTCGATCACGAAACCGAAGCACTGGCGCACATTGTAGAGCGTCGCCTGCAGGCAGAAATCCGGCGAGGTCGTCGCCGTGCAGTCTTCCAGCAGCAGGCAGTCATAGCCGCGGAAATTGGCGTCCTGGAGGGTGCAGAGCACGCACTGGTCGGCATTCACCCCGGCAAACAGCAGGGTGGTGATGTCGAGATTGCGCAGCACCCGGTCCAGCACCGTCTCCGGAAAGCCGGACATGCTGAACTTGGCGACGTGGATGTCCTCGGGCTCGGGCACAAGCTCGTCGACGAGGGCCGCCGCCCAGCTTCCCGCCTGAAGCACCCGGGTGTCGCGCCCGGGCAGCGGATCGCCGATGCCGCGGCCGCGGCCGTCGGGGTTGTAGACGTGCAGCACATTGGGGGCGAGGTTCGCCCGGTCCGGCCGGTTGCCCCAGTTCACCCACACCACCGGCACATCCGCCCGGCGCAGCACCGGCAACAGGCCTTGCAGCGGCGCGATCGGCGCGCGCGCCGGCGCCACATCGACGCCGATGGAGGCGAGCCAGCCATCCGGGTGGCAGAAATCATTCTGCATGTCGATGACGATAACCGCGGTTCGCGCCAGATCGAAGCGGATCGCGCGGTCCCGGTCATTCACCTGCACCGGCCGCGGCGCCCGCGGCGCGCGCACCATGTCCACCCGCTCCGGCGAGACGCCCCAGGCATTGCGCGGCGTGGCGCCAAGAGAAAAGAGCGGCGGAGCCACAGGCTTTGCGCTCATGCCGCCACACCCTGAAGCACGCGCAGATCCTCCTCATCCAGAAGAACCCGCTCGCCGGCGCGGATCAGCTCGGAAAAATCCTGGTTCGGCGTCATCACGGTGAGGGTGTAGAGCTTCGTGCGGCCGGTATTCTTCACCACATGCACGCTGCCGGGCTTCAGCAGCAGCGCGTCGCCCTTGGCAATCGCTACCTCCTCGCCATCGCTCACCGCCACGCCTTCGCCGTGCAGCACATAGAAGAACTCGTGCGCCTGGGTGTGGCTGTTCGGCGGCGTCGCTCCACCCACGGCGAAGATCTCGACAACGAAGATATTGTCGATGCCATCCTTCTTCGGATCGCAGAGAATGGCAAAATAATTGGTATCCGATGGCGAGATGCGGAACGCCTCGGCAGTGCGGACACTTTCGACGGAGCAGGTCTTCATGGGAAAGGCTTCATCCGGCAGGAAACGGGCCGGGCACGCGCCGGGGGACGACGCGGCCGGGGGCTCGTCTACCATTCTCGCCCACCTTCACCCGCAGGAAAAGCAATTTCCCCGATGAAAAGTCGTCGTCTCAGCGCGTGGCGCCGGGCTTCCACAGCACGTCCGCCGTGCCATCGGCATTCGCCACCCGGGCCATGACGAACAGCAGATCCGACAGCCGGTTCATGTAGCGGATCGCGGCGGGGGTGATCGCCTCGTGGGCGGCAGCGGCCACCATCTGCCGCTCGGCCCGGCGCACCACGGTGCGGGCGAAATGCAGATGGGTCGCAAGCGGCGTGCCCGCCGGCAGCACGAAGGACCTGAGCGGCTGCAGCCGCGTGTTCAGGGCGTCGATTTCCTGCTCGAGCCGGTCCACCTGGGAGGCGACGATGCGCAGCGGCTCATAGCCGAGATCCCTGTCCGTCTCCGGCGTCGCCAGATCGGCGCCCAGATCGAACAGATCATTCTGGATCCGGTTCAGGATCGCATCGAGATCGGCGGCCTCGCCGACATGCAGCCGGGCCAGCCCCAGCACCGCATTCGCCTCGTCCACCGCGCCATAGGCATCCACCCGCAGATCCGCCTTCGACCGCCGCTCTCCCGTCGACAGCGCCGTCGTGCCGGCATCACCGGTGCGGGTGTAAATGCGATTCAGAACAACCATGACTTCCTCCCTCGGCCTGTCTCCGTCATGACCGATCCCCGGCGGACGGGCAAGCGGCCCACATTTCGGGGCGTCGCCCCGAGCCCCCGGAGGCACAGCCTCCCACACCCTCCAGTCTTTCTTTCTGAAGAAAAAAGGGGAGGTCTGGAGGCTCAGCCTCCAGGCGGGTGCGGGCGGCAGCCCGCCAGGACGGCGATGCGGTCGATATCGACATGTTCCTCAAGATGCGCCGCCAGCGCATCCAGCGTGTCTTCAACCTGCCGGTCATAATCGAGATCCGAGCCGGAAGCCCCGATCCAGTCGAGCAACGCGCGGCGCTGGGCGTCGGTGGCAAAGAGGCCGTGGACATAGCCGCCGCGGACGTGGCCGGAGGGGGAGCGGGCGCCGTCGGTGTGGCCATCGGGGAAGCGGAACAGCGGGCGGGCGGTGTCGGGACCGATGGTGACGCCCATGTGCATCTCGTAGCCCGAGACGGGGACATCATCGGGCAGGCTGACACCGGCGACATGCTCCAGCCGCTTGGTGCCGGAGAGCACGGTGTCGACGTCGAGCAGGCCAAGGCCGGGCCGGCTGCCGGGCGGGCCCTCGATGCCATCGGGATCGGCAACAATGCGGCCGAGCATCTGGTAGCCGCCGCAGATGCCGAGCACCCGGCCGCCGCGGCGCAGATGGGCGCGGATGTCGGTGTCCCAGCCCTCGGCCACGAGGGCATCGAGATCGGCAATGGTGGTCTTGGAGCCGGGGATGAGGACGAGGACGGCGTCCGCCTGCACCACCTCGCCCGGATGCACCCAGACGACGCGGATGCCGGGCTCGGCGATCAGCGGGTCGAGATCATCGAAATTGGCGATGTGCGGCAGCTTCAGCACGGCAACCGTCACGGCGCCATCGCCGGCGCGACGGCTGCGGGCATCCAGCGTCATGGCGTCTTCGGCCGGCAGACGGGCGGCAGCGGGGAAGAAGGGGACGAGGCCGAGGCCGGGCCAGCCGGTCCTGTCCGCGATCAGTTCCATGCCGGCGGCAAAGAGACTCGGATCGCCGCGGAACTTGTTGACGAGAAAGCCCTTCACCAGAGCGGCATCGTCGGGATCGAGAACCGCCTTCGTGCCGACGATCTGGGCGATGACGCCGCCGCGGTCGATGTCGCCGGCGAGAATCACCGGCACCTGATGGCGGCGGGCAAAGCCCATGTTGGCGATGTCGTTGGCGCGCAGGTTCACCTCCGCCGCACTGCCGGCGCCCTCCACGATGACGAGATCGCAGGCGGCCTCCAGCCGGGTGAAGCTCTCGGAAACGGCGGCGGCCAGCCGGGGTTTCCAGTCCTGAAAGGCGCGGGCCGCCGCCTGCCCGACCACGCGGCCCTGCACCACCACCTGGGCGCCGACGAGGCTCTGGGGCTTCAGCAGCACCGGGTTCATGTCGGTGACGGGATCGACGCCGCAGGCGCGCGCCTGCAACGCCTGGGCGCGGCCGATTTCGCCACCATCGACGGTGACGGCGGCATTGTTCGACATGTTCTGCGGCTTGAACGGCAGCACCTTGAGGCCGCGCCGGACGAAGGCGCGGCAGAGGCCGGCCACCAGCAGCGACTTGCCGACATCCGAGCCGGTCCCCTGCAGCATGATCGCCGGCATCAGAATTCGATTCCCGGCTGGGCGCGCACGCCGGCGGCGAAATGATGCTTCGTCGCGCCGAACTCGGTGACGAGGTCGGCGGCCTCGATCAACTCGGGCTTCGCGTTGCGGCCGGTGACGACGACATGGAGATCGGGCCGGCGGGCGGCAAGCTCCGCCACCACCGCGGCCGGATCCAGATGGCCATAGCGCAGGGTGATGTTCAGCTCGTCGAGAACGAGCAGCCGGATCTCCGGATCCGCCATCATCTCCCGCACCGCCGCCCATGCGGCCTCGGCGGCGGCCACATCGCGGTCGCGATCCTGGGTTTCCCAGGTGAAGCCTTCACCGAGCGTCTTCCAGATCACCCGGTCGCCGAAGGCGCGGGCGGCGCGGCGCTCGCCGGTCTCCGTGCGGCTCTTGCCGAACTGGACGACGCCGACCTTCCAGCCCGTGCCGAGCGCCCGCAGCATCAGCCCGAAAGCGGCGGTGGACTTGCCCTTGCCGGGGCCGGTGTGGACGAGCAGCAGGCCCTTTTCCAGAATGGTCTTGCCCGCCACCTCGGCATCCTGCACGGCCTTGCGCTTGGCCATCTTGGCGCGGTGGCGCCCGGCATCATCGGACAGCGGCAGGCTCCGGCAGGGATTCGCAGGACGAAAGACGGGGGCACGGTGCCCCCGGGGGGCGTCCCTTTGCAAGCGAGCGGCGTTCGGCTATTGTCACCGCTGACGGTGCCCCAGCCTATTTTCGGGGTGAAAAGGGAACGTGGTGCAAGACCACGGCTGCCCCCGCAACTGTAAGCGGTTCGTCGCCGACAGGAAGAGCCACTGGGTGCCGCAGCGCATCCCGGGAAGGCGTCGGTGATTTGTCCGCGAGCCAGGAGACCTGCCGTCATCCGAACCCTGTTCCCATGGTCGCCGGGTGGGCGACCCCATGAGGATGACCCCATGTCCCAGTCCGCTGGAGCCACTGCTCCGTCCGTCGATGCCGGCATCCGTCCGGATGTGCGCCGCTCGGCCGTCGTCGCCTTCTGCGTCGGCGCGGCCTTCGTGTTCCTGACCGGCTTTGCCAGCCCCTCGGTGCTGCACAACGCCGCCCACGACACCCGGCACGCCCTCTCCTTCCCCTGCCACTGACACGCCGCGCCCCTGCCTGAGGCCGCCACCTGATCTGGTGCGCGGCCCCGGGGGCACCACGCCTGTCATCCTGCCGCCGGCCGCCGCCCGCAATCGGATGGCGCGGCTGGCCGGGGCGCATCCGGACGGATCTCAACGGACATGACTTCCCGACTTCTCACTGTCGGCCTGCTGGCCGGCCTTGGTGCCGGCATTCTGGTCGCCGGTCTCCAGACCGTCGTCACCACGCCCCTCATCCTGCACGCGGAAGTGTTCGAGGGCGCCGAAGAGGCGGCCCCGGCGCCCCACAGCCACGATGCCGCGCCGGCCGACGCCGCAGCGCCGGCGGCAATGGCTTCCGAACATCATCATGATGCCGAGGACTGGGCCCCGGCCGACGGGCTGGAGCGCACCGGCTACACGGCGCTGGCGACCGTTGCCACCGCCATCGGCTTCGCGCTGATGCTGGTGTCGGTGATGGTGTTCAGTGGCACCCGGCCCAGCGTGCACACCGGCCTTGCCTGGGCTGCCGCCGCCTTTGCCGCCACCGGGCTGGCCCCCGCCCTCGGGCTGTCGCCGGAACTGCCGGGCATGCCGGCGGCCGATCTCACCGCGCGTCAGCTGTGGTGGGTGGCGACCGCCGCGGCCACCGCCATCGGCCTGTGGCTGCTCATCAAGCGGCCGGAAGCCGGGCTGAAGGTGGTGGGCGTCGCGCTGCTGGTCCTCCCCCATGTGATCGGCGCGCCGCATCTGGCCGGCGAGGAAGCCAGCGCCGTGCCGCCGGAACTCGCCGCGCGCTTCGCGGCGGCGTCGCTGACGCTCCACGCCATCCTCTGGGCCCTCATCGGCGCCTTCTCGGGCTGGCTGTGGCAGCGGCTGGAGCGGCGCGCACCCGGTCTGGCGCCGGCATGACGCAGACACCGGCCTCCCCGGCTGAGACGACCGACGGGCCGGAGCGGATTTCCGCTCCGACCTGTCTCGCCGTCTGCACGGCCTGCCGTGGCGCGGATCCGGCCGAGCGCCCCGGCATCGCCTTCGCCGCGGCGCTCACCGCCGATCTTGCCGACCGGCCGGACATCAGCGTCCGTCCGGTCGAGTGCCTGTCGGTGTGCCGCCGCGCCGTCACACTCGCGCTTTCCGCTCCCGGCCGCTGGACCTATGTGGTCGGCGACCTCATCGACATCCCCGACGCCGCGGCCTTCGCCCGCGCCTATGCGGACAGCCCCGACGGCATCGTGCCCTGGCGCACCCGGCCTGTCGCCATCCGCAAGGGCGTCGTCGCCCGCGTGCCGCCGCTTCCCATGGACATTGCCCCATGATCCCGACCGCCAAGGTCCCCGTCACCATCGTCACCGGCTTTCTCGGCGCCGGCAAGACGACCCTCATCCGCAACCTGCTCTCCGGCGTCTCCGGCCGGCGGCTGGCCGTCATCGTCAACGAGTTCGGCGATGTCGGCGTCGATGGTACCCTGCTGAAGCAGTGCGGCGCCGCCGCCTGCCCGGAGGAGCGGGTGATCGAGCTCGCCAATGGCTGCATCTGCTGCACGGTGGCCGATGATTTCGTGCCGGCACTGGAAGCCCTGCTCGCCCTGCCCGAGCCGCCGGACCATATCCTGGTGGAGACCTCCGGCCTTGCCCTGCCGAAGCCGCTGCTGAAGGCGTTCGACTGGCCGCCGGTGCGCGCCCGCCTCACCGTCGATGGCGTCATTGCCGTGGTCGATGGCCGGGCGGTGGCCGACGGGCTGTTTGCCGCCGATCCGGAAAAGCTCATCGCCGAACGCGCCCGCCAGACCGGCGCGGAGCACGACGACGAGCCGCTGGAAGAAGTGTTCGAGGATCAGGTGCAGGCCGCCGATCTGGTCATCCTCAACAAGACCGATCTGCTTCAGCCCGGCGAGCTCGCCACCGTGGAAGCCGACATTGCCAAAGTGCTGCCGCGGGTGGTGCGCATCGTGCCGTCCTCGGCCGGCCGGGTGGATCCGGCGGTGCTGATCGGCCTGTCGGCGGCAGCCGAGGATGATCTCGCCGCCCGGCCCTCCCATCATGATGACGCGAGCGACCACGAGCACGACGACTTCGAGCACATCCTGGTGCCCGTGCCGCCGGTGGCCAGCCCCGGCACCATCGCCGCGCGGGTGAACACCGCCGCCGGCGACCATGGCCTGTTGCGGGTGAAGGGCTTCGTGGCGGTGGCCGGCAAGCCCATGCGCCTGCTGGTGCAGGCCGTCGGCGGCCGGGTGGAGACCCGCTTCGATCGCCCCTGGGGGCCCGACGAGGACCGCACCGGCCATCTCGTGGTGATCGCCGAGACCGGTCTCGACCGGGCCGCCGTCACCGCGGCGCTGGCCGGCTGAGGCCGAGGGGACGCGGCCATCATGCACCTCCTGCGGCTCGATCAGGCCAGTCTGGATGCGACGGCGGAAGCGGTCGATCTCGACCTCGCGCCGGCGGAGGTGCTGGTGCTGTCGGCCGCCGACAGCGACCTGACGGCTCTGGCCGGCGCGTGGGAGGCACTGCCCCCCGCGGACCGGCCAGGGCTGCGGCTCGCCTCGCTGCTGTCGCTGCGCCATCCCTTTTCCGTCGATCTCCTCATCGAGAAGACGGCGCGGCACGCCAGACTCGTGCTGGTGCGCCTCCTCGGCGGGCCGGACTACTGGCGCTATGGCGTCGATGAACTGGCCGCCGCCGCCCGCCGTCACGGCTTCGCCCTCGCCTTCCTGCCCGGCGATGACCGGCCGGATCCGCGCCTTGACAACGCCAGCACACTGGCCGCCACGGCGCGGACGCGGCTGGCCGGCTGGTTCCGTGCCGGCGGACCGGACAACCTGACGGCGGCGCTCGGCTTTCTCTCCGGCCTTCTCGGCCGGCCGCTGCCCGCGCCGGATCCGGTGGCGCTGCCGGCCTTCGCGCCATTCCCGCCGGCGACCCGGACGGGCATGGCGGGACAGGCGCTGATCCTGTTCTATCGCTCCCATCGGCTGGCCGCCGACACCGCACCGGTCACGGCGCTGGCCGATGCGCTGGCCGCCCGCGGCCTTGCGGTGCAGGCGGCGTCCGTCACCAGCCTCAAGGATCCCGCCGTCATCGCCGGCCTCGCGCCGTGGCTGGCGGAGCTGGCCCCCGACGTGATCCTCAACACCACCGGCTTCTCCGCCCGGCGCGAGGACGGCGCCGGCGTGCTGGATCAGGCCGACTGTCCGGTGCTACAGGCGATCCTCTCGGGCTCCTCCCGCGATGCATGGGCGGCGAGCAAGCGCGGGCTCTCGGCCACCGACCTCGCCATGCAGGTGGTGCTGCCGGAAAGCGATGGCCGGCTGATTGCCCGGGCCATCGCCTTCAAGGACCGCACCGACGCGCTGCCCGGCCTCGATTTTGCGCCGCGCCGGCTGGTGCCCGCGGCCGATGGACTGGCCTTTACCGCCGATCTCGCCGCCGGCTGGGTGACGCTGCGGCGCACGCCTGCCGCCGGCCGGCGCCTCGCCCTCGTGCTCTCGGACTATCCGGCCAAGGGCGGACGGGCGGGCTATGCCGTCGGTCTCGACACGCCCGCCAGCA
The DNA here is from genome assembly GCA_038242345.1 of Hyphomicrobiales bacterium. Classification (GTDB taxonomy): domain Bacteria; phylum Pseudomonadota; class Alphaproteobacteria; order Rhizobiales; family Segnochrobactraceae; genus JBBSSF01. Next base: position 2,307 of record JBBSSF010000009.1, on the reverse strand, counting down.
CCGTCGCCGTGCTGGAGGATCTGGCCGGGGCCGGCGCCACCATCGGCACCCTCCCCGATGCGGCCGCCCTGATGCGCCGGCTGGAGAGCGATCCGGCGACGGAAATCCTGTCCTTAGCCGGCTATGAATCTCTGTTTGCCGGCTTGGATCCCGCCTTTCGCGCCGCCGTCACCGCCCAATGGGGCGCGCCGGAGACGGATCCGCTGGTGACGGACGGCGCCTTCCGGCTGCGGCTGGTGCGCTGCGGATCGGTGGTGATCGCGCTTCAGCCCGACCGCGGCCGGCGCGGCGAGCGCAAGGCGCTCTATCATGATCCCGAGCGCCCGCCGGCCCATGGCTACATCGCCTTTCACCTCTGGCTCCGCCATGTCGAGCGGGTGCATGCCCTCGTGCAGCTCGGCACCCATGGCACGGCGGAATGGCTGCCGGGCAACGCCGTCGCCCTCTCGCCCGCCTGTGCGCCGGGGGTGGTCACGGGGCCGCTGCCGGTCATCTATCCCTTCATCGTCACTGATCCCGGCGAGGCCGCGGCGGCCCGGCGCCGGCTGGCGGCCGCCCTTGTCGGCCATCTGACGCCGCCGCTGCGCTCGGCCGGCGGCGGGGCGACGGCGGATCTGGAAGCGCTCTTCGATGACTATGCCGCCGCCCGCGGTCTCGATCCGCGCCGGGCCGACCGCATCGCCACCGCCATCCGGCGCCGCGCCGACGAGACCGGACTGTCGGCCGACCTCGCCTTGCCCGAGGATCCGGCCGACATGCTGGCCGCCCTCGATCAGTGGCTGTGCGACCTGAAGGAACTGCGCATCGGCGACGGCCTGCACGTCTTCGGCCGCGCCGATGCAGAGGACAGCCGGGGCGCCAATCTGGCGGCGCTGGCCGAAAGTGCCGGCACGACGCCGGACGCGATCGCCGCCCGGGTGGAAGCCTGTGCGCCAGCCGAACGGGCGGGCCTTGCCGCCGCACTCGCCGGCCGCTTCGTGGCGCCCGGCCCCTCTGGCACGCCGGCGCGCGGCCGGCTGGACGTGCTGCCGACCGGGCGCAATCTGCACGGCGCCGACCCGCGGGCGCTGCCCACCGCGACCGCATGGGAGATGGGCCGGCAGGCGGCCGATGCCGTCATCGCCCGCCATCTGGAGCAGGAGGGCGACTGGCCGCGGGCGATCCTGATGGATCTCTGGGGCTCGGCGACGCTCAGAACCGGCGGCGAGGACATTGCCCAGGCGCTGGCCCTTCTCGGCGTGCGGCCGCTGCGCGACAGCGGCTCCGACCGGGTGAACGGCTTCGAGATCCTGCCGCCGGCCGTTCTCGGTCGCCCCCGGGTGGATGTGACGCTGCGCGTCTCCGGCCTGTTCCGGGATGTGTTTCCGGGCCTCATCGCCCTGTTCGATGCCGCCGTGCAGGCGCTGGCCGCCCGCGACGACGAGGCCGGCGACAACCCCCTCTCCGGTGTCGCCGGGCCCGCCCGGGTGTTCGGCCCGGCGCCCGGCGCCTATGGCATCGGCATTGCCGAGCGCCTGCTCTCCGATGATGACGTCAGCCGCGCCGATCTCGGCGATGACTGGCTGGCCGCCAGTGCCTTCGCGCTCTCCGGCGATGGCCGGGCGCGGCCGGCAGCCGAGGCGCTGGCCGAGCGCGTGGCGGCGGCGGATGCCTTCGTGCGCCTGCATGACCTCGCCGGCCGCGACCTGCTGGACGCCGACACCTTTGCCGAGCACATCGGCGGCTTCTCCGCCGCCGCCGGCCGGCTGGGGGCGGCGCCGGTGCTCTATCATGTCGATGCCACCCGGCCCGGTCAGGTGCGCGTGCGCACGGTGCCGGAGGAAATCGTGCGTCTGGTGCGCGGCCGCCTCGTTCATCCCGGCTGGATCGCCGGCATGAAGCGCCATGGCCACCGCGGCGCCGGCGAGCTGGCCGAAAGCGTCGATGCGCTGATGGCCTTCGCCAGCCTGACCGAGGCGGTGCCACCGCATCTGATCCAGATCGCCTTCGATGCCCTTTTGGGCGACGCCGACACCCGCGCCTTCCTGATGGACGCCAACCCGGCCGCGGCCCGGGCCATCGCCGAGCGCTTCGAGGCCGGGCTGAAGCGCGGCCAGTGGCACATCCGCCGCAACAGCGATGCCGCCGTGCTGTCCGGGCTGCTCGCCCGTGCCGAGGATCCCGCATGACCCTTCCCCCCTCCGTCCGCGGTTTCTGCCCCGGCGCCCGCCGGCCGATGATGAGCGGCGACGGACTCATCGTCCGCCTGCGCCCGCCCGCCGGCCGGCTCTCGGTGGCAGACGCCCAGCTGGTCGCCCTGAAGGCGCT
>JBBSSF010000008.1:0-18379 GCA_038242345.1 Hyphomicrobiales bacterium | reverse complement strand
TTGCGGTCGCCGAACGGACGCTTCTCGCCATCGGCACGGGGGCCACGCGGACGGTCACCGTCCCGCGGCGGCCGCGGCTTGAACGGCCGGTCGCCGCCCTCGCGATCACCGAAGGCGCGCGGCGCCCGATCCTTGCCGCCGAAGCCGCCGCGCTCGCCACGCCCCTTGAAGTCGCGCGGCGCATCGCCCTCGCGGCGCGGACCGCGCTCGCGGAAGGGGCGCCCGCCGCCCTCGGAGCCTTCGCCCTCGGGACGGGCCTGCCACGGCTTGTCATAGCCGCGGCTTTCGCGCGGGGCGCGGTCGTCGCGGTCGCGGTTGAAGCGCGGACGGTCACCACCCGGACGGTCGCCACCGGAGCGGAAACCGCGATCCTCGCGCGGGCCGCGATCTTCCCGCGGACCCCGATCCTCCCGGGGACCGCGATCCTCGCGGCGCGGACGCGGGGTGAAGGTCTCGCCGACCTCCCGGCTGCCCCGGGCGCGCTGCGGACGCTCGCCGCCCTCGGCCGCGCCCTCATGGGAGCGGAAGCCGCGGGACTTGAACGGCCGGTCGCCTTCGGGCCGGGGACGGAACGGACGATCACCCTCGGGACGCTGCCGGAACGGACGATCGCCTTCCGGACGCTGCCGGAAGGGCCGGTCGCCCTCGGGACGGTCGCCACGCTCGAAGCGGCCCCCGCGCTCGCCCTCGCCACGCGGGGCAAAGCCCTCGCGCCGCGGACGGTCGAAGTCGCGGCCTTCGCCCCGGGGCGGCCGGTCGCCACGGAAGCCACGGTCGTCCCGCGGGCCACGGTCTTCGCGCGGGCCACGGTCTTCGCGCGGGCCACGATCCTCGCGCGGACCGCGGTCGTCGCGGTCGCGGTTGAAGCGCGGACGGTCAGCGCCCTCGCGCCGTCCGCCGAAGCCGCGGTCCTCGCGGTCGTCGCGCCCGCCGGAGCGGGGGCCACGGCCCTTGAATTCGCTGATGGCGCCGCCTTCGCTCATGGGGTCGAGCACCCGCGGCCGGCGGGGCTCGCTGACGCGGCCCTCGGAGCCATAGCGGTCCTCGCCACCGAAGCGGCCGGTGCTGCGGAAGCGCCCTTCGCCGCCGAAGCGGCCGCCTTCCCGGCGCGGGCCGCGATCCTCGTCGCGGTCCGGACGGCCGGGGCCACCGAAGCCCGGACGCGAACGGCCACCCGGAGCGGCATTCTGGTCGCGGCGGGAATACTGGCCGCCGGTCTTGCGCGGGCGGGCGGTCTCGCTCTCGTCGCGGGGCTTGCGCACCACGATGGGCGAGTCGAAATCGACGCCGGCTTCCAGCGCCAGCTTGGCGCCGAGCTGGTCGCGCAGCGCCTTGCCGCGCACCTCGAAGGTCTGGCCTTCCGGGATCTCGCCGAGCTGGAACGGCCCGAAGGACATGCGGATGAGCCGGTTCACCTGGAGACCCAGATGATTGAGGACGCGCTTGACCTCGCGGTTCTTGCCTTCGCGCAGGCCCAGCGTCAGCCAGCAGTTGTCGCCCTGCTGGTTGTCGACGCTGGCCTCGATCGGGCCATAGAGCATGCCATCCACCGCCACGCCTTCCTTCAGCGTGTCGAGGGTCGCCTGGGAGATATGGCCATAGGCGCGCACGCGATATTTGCGCAGCCAGCCGGTCGACGGCAGCTCCAGCACCCGCGCCAGCCCGCCATCATTGGTGAGCAGCAGCAGGCCCTCGGTGTTGATGTCCAGCCGGCCGACGGTCATCACCCGCGGCAGATCCGGCGGCAGGGCATCGAACACGGTCGGGCGGCCTTCCGGGTCGCTGGTGGTGGTCACCAGACCGCGGGGCTTGTGATAGAGCCAGAGGCGCGTACGCTCGCGCGTCGGCAGGGTGCGCCCGTCGACGGTGATCTCGTCCTTGGGGCCGACGGTGACCGCCGGCGTGGTGAGGACCTGGCCATTGACCGCGACGCGGCCTTCGGCGATCCAGTCTTCCGCCTCACGGCGGGAGCAGAGACCGGCTCGCGCGATCACCTTGGCGATGCGCTCGGTCTGGGAAGCGGGTTCGGTATTCTCGGTGCTCATGGGGCGCGCTCTTAGCAGAGTTGCGGCCGGGGCGATACGGTCGAAAGACAGCGGAGGACGGGGATTTTGGCGGCGCGGACCCACCTGGTCTCCGGCTTCATGGACCGGGCGCTCGCCGAGGCGCGGGCAGCGGCAGAGCGGGGGGACGTGCCCGTTGGCGCGGTCGTCGTCAAGGGGGATCAGGTGATCGCGGCAGCGGGAAACCGCACCCGCGCCGACCGGGATCCCACGGCCCATGCGGAAATCGTGGCGCTTCGGCAGGCGGCCGCCCGGCTTGATGCCGAGCGGCTGGACGGGTGCGATCTCTATGTCACCCTGGAGCCCTGCGCCATGTGTGCCGCGGCGATCTCGCACGCGCGAATCCGGCGGCTTTATTATGGCGCGGCCGACCCCAAGGGCGGCGCGGTGGAAAATGGCCCCGGCTTCTTCGGACAGCCCACCTGCCATCATGCCCCGGATGTGTTTCCGGCGCTCGCGGAAGGGGATTGCCGGGAAATCCTGATTTCCTTCTTTAAGGCCCGGCGCTGACTTTCTGAGGGATCAGCTCTTTCCGGTCAGGCGCCGGTCGACGGCGGTCGCCACGGCGCGCTTCACCTCGTCCTTGAACGGGGCGCAGACGGCGAGAATCTCCTGGGCGCGCCAGAAGTCCAGCTCCCCGAACCGGCTGATCGGCGGGCGGAACAGCAGCGTCGGGCCGGACAGGCGCAGACGCAGGGCGATCGCCGACTGCATCAGGATCTGGCTGGAGCCGAGGATGGCGGGAATCGGCTGGGGCATCCGCGCCGGGTCGTCGGCCTCTTCCGGGCCGCCCACCACGTCCACGGCGATGGTGATGTCGAGATCCTCCGGCAGGGCATCGAAGGGCAGCGGATTGGCGATGCCGCCATCCACCAGCACCCGGCCGTCGATCAGCTGCGGGCGGAACAGGCCCGGAATCGCGATCGAGGCGGCCACTGCCGGCCGGATCGCCCCCGATCCCATCCGCACCTCGTGCCAGCCATAGAAGTCCGTGCCGAGGACGGTAAGGGGAATCGGCAGGTCCTCGAAATGCTCCGGCACCGCCTCGGGCATGGCGAGGGCAATGGCGCGTTCCGGATCCACCTGGGGCAGACCGCCCGAGGCGATCAGCTCCGACAGGGACCGCGGTCTCAGCTCCCAGAGATGGCCGAGAAAGGAGCGCCGGTCCGACAGCAGCGCCAGCACCTGATCGCGGATGTCCTGCCCGCGCATGCCGGCGGCCACGCCCGCGCCGACAAGGGCGCCGATGGAGGCCCCCGCCACCGCCGCCGGCCGCACCCCGAGCTCGTCAAGCGCCTCCAGCGCCAGCACATGGGCAATGCCATGGGCGCCGCCGGCGCCAAGCGCCAGGCCGATGCGGGGGGCGGACGGATCGAGAACGACGCCGGTCATGGTCCCTCCTGAAGATCGCCAGCCAGCGGCCTCTCAGCCCGCCATGGCCGTCTCATAGTCGCCGGAGAGCTCCAGCCAGCGTTCCTCGGTGGTCTCCAGCTTGCGCACGGCCTCCGCCCGCTCCTTGGAAAGGGCCGTGCCTTTGGCCGGATCCCTGGTGAAGAGGGCCGGATCGGCCAGCCTCTTGTCGAAGTCCTCGATGGCCTTGGTCAGGCGGGCCATTTCCTTTTCCGCCGCCTGGATCTCCTTGCGCAGCGGCGCGAGCCTGGCCCGGAGATCGGCCGCGGCGCGGCGACGATCCTGGGCGGATTCCTTGTCCGCGTCGCTCCTGTCGCGGTTGCTGCCGCTGCTCTTCTGCAGGATCAGCTTGCGATAGTCGTCCATGTCGCCGTCATAGGGGGCGACGCCGCCATCGGCGACCAGCCACAGCCGGTCGGCACAGGCTTCCACCAGGAAGCGGTCATGGGAGATCAGGATCACGGCGCCGGAAAAGCCGTTGATCGCCTGGACGAGAGCTTCGCGGCTGTCGATGTCGAGATGGTTGGTCGGTTCGTCGAGGATGAGCAGGTTCGGGCCGTTGAAGGTGGCAAGGCCGAGCAGCAGGCGCGCCTTCTCGCCGCCGGACAGGTCCTTGGCCGGCGTGTCCATGCGCTCGGTGGAAAGGCCGAAGCCATCCACCCGGGCGCGCACCTTCGGCTCCGGCGCCTCGGGCATCAGCCGGCGCACATGCGCGACCGCAGACGCCTCGGGGATGAGATCGTCCAGCTGATGCTGGGCGAAGAAGGCGATGGTGAGCCGGCCGGCGCGCACCAGCTCGCCCGACAGCGGATCCAGCCGACCCGCCACCAGCTTGGCGAAGGTGGACTTGCCGTTGCCGTTGGCGCCAAGCAGCGCGATGCGGTCGTCATCGTCGATCCTGAGCGTGATGCGCTTCAGGATCGGCACCGCCGGATCGTAGCCGACGGAGACATCGCGCAGCGACAGGATCGGCGGGGCGACCCGGCGCTCGGGCTCGGGAAAGGTGATCGGCCGCACCGCCTCGTCGACGAGGGCGGCGATGGGCTCCATCCTGGCCAGCATCTTGACGCGGCTCTGGGCCTGCCGGGCCTTGGTGGCCTTGGCCTTGAAGCGGTCGACGAAGGCCTGAAGCCGCTTGCGCTCGGCCTCCTGCTTCTCGATCGCCTTGCCCTGCAGGATCAGCTTTTCCCGACGCTGGCGCTCGAACGAGTCATAGCCGCCCTTGTAGAGGGTGATTTTCCCCTGATCGAGATGGGCGATCTCGTTGACGGCACGGTTGAGGAGATCCCGGTCATGGGAGATCAGCAGCACCGAATAGGGGTATTTGGCGACATAGGATTCGAGCCAGAGCGTGCCTTCGAGATCGAGATAGTTGGTCGGCTCGTCGAGGAGCAGCAGGTCCGGCTCGGCAAACAGCACGGCGGCCAGCGCCACCCGCATCCGCCAGCCGCCGGAGAAGGCCTTGCACGGGCGCAGCTGCGCCTCGGCATCGAAACCGAGGCCGGCCAGGATGGTCGCGGCGCGGGCTTCCGCCGAATGGGCGCCGATATCGGAAAGCCGCGTCTGGATTTCGGCAATGCGGTGGGGATCGGTGGCGGTCTCGGCCTCCGCCAGAAGGGCGGCGCGCTCGGTGTCGGCGGCCAGCACCGTGGCGATCAGGCTGTCGTCGCTGCCCGGCGCCTCCTGGGCCACCTGGCCGATCTTCGCATTGCGCGACAGACCGATGGCACCAGACTCCGGAGAATAGTCTCCGGTGATGAGCTTGAACAGGGTGGACTTGCCGGTGCCGTTGCGGCCGACGAGGCCCACCTTCGCCCCGTCCGGCAGGACGAGGGAGGCGTTCTCCAGCAGCGTGCGTCCGGCGATGCGGAAGGTGAGGTCTGTGATCGTCAGCATGACCTGCCTTGTCGCGCGCACCCGCGCGCAGCGCAAGGGGGGACGCAGCGGACCGGGCCTCCACGATGCACGGCAAGGTCGCAAGTCCGTGATCGGGTGGCCTTTTCAGTGTGTCCACCGGGGCGACAATCGGATCATTGTATCGTCTCCGGGTATCTGGTGCGGCCGGGATTCGACAGCCATGATCGTGCCGCGCCGCGGGAGGAATCGGCAAGGGATGCCGCTCACCCGACGGGTCGGCCAGGGCGAGGGTGCACGATGGCGGAGCAGGATTGTTCTCAAAATGTGATGGCAGAATTTGCCATCCTCATGGAGGAACTGTTCGAAGAATTCTGCAAGGATCCGGACAAGGGGCTGGAAGGCGCCCGGTTCGTGAAGAATTATAAGGATATTGCGCCCGCCGATGCGGCCGATTTCGTATTTGGATTCTATCGCTGGGTGGCCGGCGGCGCGCTCGTGGACGACGGTTTCGGCCGCTATCGGACCCTGCGCCGTGGCGCACAATGGTATCCCTTCCACGTCGTGAACAAGAAGGCGACGCCGATCCGTCTCGGCATCCGCACCAGCGCCATCCTCAAGATTGCGGTTCTGGAGCGGCTCTACCGTGATCTGCGCTGGGCGCCCGAATTCTTCAGCCATGACGAGCCGTGGAAGGGCAAGTGGCCTGTCGATCTCCTCGGCTATGATCCGGCGACCGACAAGCGCACCGTCGGCTGCGAGGTCCGGGCGGAGCTGACCACCCCGCAGAAGGACGGCATCGACGATTTCCTGGAGCGCATCCAGCAATATGGCAGCGACCCCGATTCCGTGCCGGTGGAGCCGAGCCGGGAGGACGAGTCCACCCTGGCGACCCTCAAGTTCCTGCGCGCCTACAAGGTTCCCTTCTTCGTCGCCGCCGGACCGGATGGCTATCGCCGCCTGTTCCGCATGAGCTATCGCGGCGCCAGCGAAATCACCTTCATCGAGGTGAGCGAGAAGTTCTTCCGCAACAAGCTCGTGCCGGCGCCGGCAACGGCACCGGTTCCGGGCGAGGCCTGAGCGATCCCGCCGGACTGGCCGGATCCCGTCCGTTGCCGCATGCGTTCGCCCGGTGCGGCCCGGCGGAATCCTGATCGCTGCGGATATATGGTTTCGGCATACTTGCAAACGGAAGCATGTCGGTCCATATAGGCCTCCATGACGAACGCATCGCTGTCGGCGGTCCTGCGCCTCCTTCGGGTCCAGGCCGCCATCGAGACCCGCTTTTCCGCCGGTCTCGGCTCCGTGCACGGGCTCGGGCTGACCGAGCTCCTGCTTTTGATGAATCTGGATCGCGCGCCGCTGAGGCGCATGCGCCGGGTCGACCTGGCGGCGGCCCTGGCCATGAGCCAGTCGAGTGTTACCCGCATGGTGCTGCCGCTGGAAAAGATCGGCCTCGTTGCCCGCGAGACTGATCAGCGGGATGCGCGTGTCGGCTATGTCGTGCTGACGGACACCGGTCGGGAGCGCGTGACCGAGGCGGTGGCGACCCTCGACCAGATGTCCGAGGCGCTCTTCGTTGATCGCTGGACGGGGGACGAGGTGCAGACCCTGGCCGATCTGCTCGGCCGGCTGTCGAGCCCGCTGCCCGGGGCACTCGCCTGAGGACGATCCCTGAAATGTGCCCCCGGTTCGCCTGATACCAGGCGCACGAAGTGCTGACCGCACCTTCGCGCCTGAAGATCAGCAGATTTTCCATATGCCCCAGTGGCATGGGAAATCTGCATCGGAATACCAAAGAGTCCTTTTCAAGGAACTTTGGTATGAGAGCGGGCCGGGGGCTTTTTCTGCCGGCACTCGCCTCGCGGGGACGGGCATGGCATGGTCGCACCCGGGGCCGGGGATCCGGTCATCCTCCGGTGGTCAAAAGGATAACACCGGCGATCAGCACGGCGCAGCCGGCCAGCCGCCACAGGCGCAGCGGTTCACGCAGGATCAGCATGCCCATGAGGGCGCCGGCCATCATCGACATTTCCCGCACTGGCGCCACCACTGTCAGCGGCGCGCCCATGGTGAGGGCGGCGAGCACGAGAATATAGGATAGCGGCGATAGCACCCCGACGGCGATGGCCAATGGCCACACGCCGCGCATGGCCGTGCGCGCGGTCTCGGGGCTGGCGATCATCATTGGCAGGAGCAGGAAGAAGCGCAGCAGATTGGAAAACCAGTCGAGCACCACGGGCGCAACGCCGAGCACGGTGACCACATAGGCATCGGACACGGTGTAGGTGGCGATCAGCCCGCCGGTGGCGCCGCCCCAGCGCACGCCGTCCTGTCCGCCCGGGCGGGAGAAGGCGCGCAGATCGCCATTGGTGGCGATGAGCCCGATGCCGGCCACCACCAGCGCGAGACCGGCAAACATCGCCGCCGTCGGCAGTTCCCCCAGAACCAGAATGGCGCCGAGGGTGGCGAGCGTCGGGCCGGTGCCGCGGGCGACCGGATAGACCACCGACAGGTCCGCCTTCTGGTAGCCGCGCTGGAGGCAGAGGCTGTAGGCCAGATGCACCAGACCGGAAAAGACCATGCCGGCGATCCCGGCCGCGCTCCATGTCGTCTCCCGGGTGAGGAGCAGCCAGATCACCCAAGGCGCATAGACGATGACCGACACCAGATTATAGGCGAACACGAAGGCCGGCCCGACGCTGGCGGCGCGCTTGGCGAGGAGATTCCAGGTCGCGTGGATGAGGGCGGCAAGGACGACGAGCAGCAGGGCAGAAATGGACATGAGACCTCTCCCGGCGCGCGGGGAGCCACGCGCCTGATGATCTCGACATCTCCGCCTCTGGGATTTTGCCCCTCGGGTGCAGCCGCGGAACACCCGCGGTCTCTGCAACGCTCGGTCCAGCAGCCGCTCCGGCCCGGAACCCTAGTTGCCACTCCGTCGAATGGCCGGAAGGTTAGCCGCGACGGGCGCGGGGATCAAGCTGGAGCCGCGCGGCTTCTTCGGGGGCATCTGCCCCCGAACCCCTTCGCGGGAGGCTCAGGCGCCTCCCGCACCCACGCGCTTTTTCTTCAATGGAAGAAAAGGGGCGGTCCGGAGGCTCGGCCTCCGGGCGGGGGCGGGCGGCAGCCCGTCGATCACGAACAGCCGGAAGTCTGGCCGCAGGTGTCGCACTTCAGGCAGGTGCCGTTGCGCACCATGGTGAAGTTGCCGCATTCGCCGCAGGCTTCGCCCTCATAGCCCTTGAGGCGGGCCAGCGCTGCCTGTTCGCCGGCTTCCCGGCGCTTGGCGGCCTTCGCATCCTCGGCCGGCTCCGCCCAGTCGAGCGTGCCGGTCGGGCTGGTCTCGATGGCCTCGGTGATCTCGATCTCCACCTCGCGCTTGAAGGCGGTGGCCGTCACCGTGCCGGCAGCGCGGCTCGGGAACTGGGTGACCGAGGCGCCGCCGGAGCGCGGGGCGCCGGTGGTCGGCCGGGCCTCGCCGCGGGGCTCGCCGACGGAGCGCTCGACGTGGCCGCGCAGCAGGCCCTTGGAGACCGCCTCGTCGCCCTTCGGCTTGCCCTCGTTGACGCCGGAGCCCATCACCGTGGCGCCGATGTCATCGGGCAGCACATGGGCGAGGTCGGTGCGGCCGAGATAGGACACCGCCAGCTCGCGGAAGATGTAGTCGAGGATCGACGTCGCGCTCTTGATCGCCGAATTGCCCTGCACGAAGCCCGCCGGCTCGAACCGGGTGAAGGTGAAGGCGTCGACAAACTCCTCCAGCGGCACGCCATATTGCAGGCCCAACGAGATGGCGATGGCAAAATTGTTCATCAGCGAGCGGAAGGCGGCGCCTTCCTTGTGCATGTCGATGAAGATTTCGCCGATCCGGCCATCATTATATTCGCCGGTGTGCAGATAGACCTTGTGACCGCCGACGATCGCCTTCTGGGTATAGCCCTTGCGGCGGTCCGGCATCTTCTCGCGCTTGCGAACCTCACGCTCGATGATGCGCTCGACGATGCGCTCGGCCACCACCGTGGCCCGCGCCGCGGACGGCTGGGCGAGCAGGGTCTCGGCGATCTCGTCCGCATCCTCCTCGTCATCGGAAACGAGCTGGGAGTTCAGCGGCTGGGAGAGCTTGGAGCCATCACGGTAAAGCGCATTCGCCTTCAGCGCCAGACGCCAGGAGAGCATGTAGCTTTCCTTGCAGTCCTCCACCGAAGCCTCGTTCGGCATGTTGATGGTCTTGGAGATGGCACCCGAAATGAAGGGCTGGGCGGCCGCCATCATGCGGATGTGGCTTTCCACCGAGAGATAGCGCTTGCCGGTGCGGCCGCACGGATTGGCGCAGTCGAACACGGCCAGGTGCTCGTCCTTCAGGTGCGGCGCGCCTTCCACCGTCATGGCGCCGCAGACATGCAGGTTCGCCGCCTCGATGTCGGCCTTAGAGAAGCCGATGGCCGACAGCAGGTCGAAGCCCGGCGCGTCCATGTCCTCCGGCTTCAGCTTCAGGGCCTTGCGGCAGAACTCCTCGCCCAGCGTCCACTTGGTGAAGGCGAACTTGATGTCGAAGGCGCTCTTCAGCGTGCCTTCCAGCCTGTCCAGGGTCTCGGTGTCGAAGCCCTTGGCCTTCAGGGTGGTGTGGTTGATGCCGGGCGAGGTCTTCAGCGAGCCATGGCCGACGGCATAGGCGATGATGGCGCTGATCTCGGCTTGCGGATAGCCGAGCACGCGCAGCGCCTCGGGCACCGCCTGATTGATGATCTTGAAGTAGCCGCCGCCGGCGAGCTTCTTGAACTTCACCAGGGCAAAGTCCGGCTCGATGCCGGTGGTGTCGCAGTCCATCACCAGACCGATGGTGCCGGTCGGCGCGATCACCGAGACCTGGGCATTGCGATAGCCATGGGATTCACCCAGCAGCAGCGCCTGCTCCCAGGCCGCCACCGCATGCTCCACCAGCCGCTCGTCCGGGCAGGCGGCATGATCGAGAGGCACGGGCAGGGTGCGCAGGGCCTCATAGCCGCCGGTCTCGCCGCGGGCGGCCCGGGCGTGATTGCGGATGACGCGCAGCATGGACTCCCGGTTGGCCGGGAATTCCGGGAAGGCGCCGAGCTCGCCGGCCATCTCGGCCGAGGTGGCATAGGAGATGCCGGTCATGATGGCCGACAGCGCCCCCACGATGGCCCGGCCGGCATCCGAGTCATAGGGGATGCCGGAGGACATCAGCAGGCCGCCGACATTGGCATAGCCCAGCCCAAGGGTGCGGTACTGATAGGACAGCTCGGCGATCCGGCGCGACGGGAACTGCGCCATCAGCACCGAGATTTCAAGGACAACCGTCCAGATCCGCACGCAATGCTCGAAGGCCTCGACGTCGATCCGACCATCCTCGCCGCGGAAGCGCAGAAGGTTCAGCGAGGCGAGATTGCAGGCCGTGTCATCCAGGAACATATATTCCGAGCACGGATTGGAGGCGTTGATCGGGCCACCGGCCGGGCAGGTGTGCCAGTCATTGATGGTGGTGTGGAACTGGATGCCCGGATCGGCCGAAGCCCAGGCTGCATAGCCGATCTTGTCCCACAGGGCCCGGGCCTTCAGCGTCCGGATGATCTTGCCCTCGGTGCGGCTGGTCAGATACCAGTCGCCATTCTTCTCGACCGCGTTGAGGAAGTCGTCGGTCACCCGCACGGAATTGTTGGAGTTCTGGCCGGAGACGGTCAGATAGGCTTCCGAATCCCAGTCGGTATCGAATTCGGGGAAGTCGAGGCTGGTGATGCCCTGGCCGGCGAGCTGGAGCACGCGGCGGATATAGGTCTCCGGCACCGCGGCCTTCTTGGCGGCCCGGATCTCGCGCTTCAGCGCGCCATTCTCCTCGGGCAGGATGGCGAGATCCTGCGGCCCGGAGAAGTCGGTGATGGTCTTCAGGATGCGGGCGAGATGCCGGCGCGAGATCTTGGAGCCGGCAACCAGCGCCGCCACCTTCTGCTCCTCGCGCACCTTCCAGTCGACATAGGCCTCGATGTCCGGATGGTCGACGTTGACCACCACCATCTTGGCGGCGCGCCGGGTGGTGCCGCCGGACTTGATGGCGCCGGCCGCCCGGTCGCCGATCTTCAGGAAGGACATCAGGCCCGAGGAACGCCCGCCGCCCGACAGCCGCTCGCCTTCGCCCCGGAGCGCCGAGAAGTTGGAGCCGGTGCCCGAGCCATATTTGAACAGCCGGGCTTCGCGCACCCACAGGTCCATGATGCCGTTCTCGTTGACGAGATCGTCATCCACCGACTGGATGAAGCAGGCATGGGGCTGCGGGTGCTCGTAGGCCGTCTCCGACGGCTTCAGCTCGCCCGTGCGGTGATCGACATAATAGTGGCCCTGGCCCGGACCATCGATGCCATAGGCCCAGTTGAGGCCGGTGTTGAACCACTGCGGCGAGTTCGGCGCCACCATCTGCAGCGCCAGCATGGTGCGCAGCTCGTCGAAGAAGGCGGCCGCATCCTCTTCCGAAGAGAAATAGCCGCCCTTCCAGCCCCAGTAGGTCCAGGTGCCGGCCAGCCGGTCGAACACCTGGCGGGCATCGGTCTCGCCGCCGAAGCGCTCGTCCTCGGCCAGCTCGGAAAGCGCCGCCTCGTCGGACACCGAGCGCCACAGCCAGGACGGCACGCCGTCTTCGGCCACCTTCTTCAGGCGCGCGGGCACGCCGGCCTTGCGGAAATATTTCTGGGCGAGAACGTCGCTGGCCACCTGGCTCCAGGCTGCCGGCACGGCAATGCCGGCATGGCGGAACACCACGGAGCCATCGGGATTGCGGATCTCGCTGGTGGCTGTCCGGAACGCGATCCCGTCATAGGCGGGCTTGCCTGCAGTGGTGATGCGACGAGCGAAGCGCATTCCGGAAATTCCCTTGCACGGGGCGAGGCCGCTGGAAACGGCCGTCGGGTCAGTTGAGAGGGCTCCGCCCGGCTGGCCAGGGGCCGCGACCGGGCAGGGCAATGGATCAGGGACGGCGCCCCGGAACACGCGGGGGGCAGCCCGGAAGCCGGAGACGAGAAAAGGCACCGCGGACCCGGGGGGACTCCACGCTGACACGCCATTTCATCTCTGGAAGAGAACGCTGAACAGGACCGTCGGGCCAAGCCGCCGATCGGGCCACGCGCCGCGCCGAAGCGCGACACCCGGCATCATGCCACGAACCGACCCCCGCGTAGAGAGTGCGGACACGCGGAAAGGGGGCCATCAACAGATTTCTTGTGACCGCCGCCGATGACAGGGAGGATGTCGGAGTCGCGGCCTCCCGTCAATGCCCATCCAAGGGCTAGTGTGTGGGGAGGTCTGTCCCCCAAGATATAGTCCGGTTTCGGGTGTCGCGCCGGCGCAACAGCGGCTGATCCAGGGCTGTGGACAACGGGGAAAAGTGGCCACCAGGTCAGGGTTCGTTAATGTCTGCGCCGGCGCGGCTGCGTTTTCCGGCGTCCGCCACGCGGTGGCGCGGGGCGGAGAGGCGTGGTTTTTCTGCCCGGACAGAGCGTCTTGCCGGGGCTTCCCCGGACGTCAGCCTTGACTCGACGCGCCTCGACACGACATGAGCCCCAGACGAATGGATAATGCGATCCCTTCTCAAGGAAAGGTGGCGTGCCGTGTCCGATGCGCTTCATACCCGGGTCCTGATCGTCGGGTCGGGACCTGCCGGCTACACCGCCGCAATCTATGCCGCCCGCGCCCTTCTGGAGCCCGTCATCATTGCCGGCATCCAGCCCGGCGGTCAGCTCACGGTGACCACCGAGGTCGAGAACTATCCGGGCTTCGCCGCGCCCATCGACGGGCCCTGGCTGGTGGAGCAGATGCGCGCCCAGGCCGAGGCCATGGGCACGCGCATGATCTACGACACCATCGTCTCGGTGGACCTGTCGGCGCGGCCCTTCCGGCTGACCGGTGATTCCGGCACCCTCTACACCACCGATGCCCTGATCGTGGCGACAGGCGCCCAGGCGAAATGGCTGGGGCTGCCGTCGGAGGAGAAGTTCCGCGGCTATGGCGTCTCGGCCTGCGCCACCTGCGACGGCTTCTTCTATCGCGGCCGCGAGGTGCTGGTGGTCGGCGGCGGCAATACGGCAGTGGAAGAGGCGCTCTATCTCACCCATCATGCCTCCAGGGTGACGCTCATCCACCGCCGCGATTCCTTCAAGGCGGAGCGGATCCTCCAGGAGCGGCTGTTCGCCAATCCGAAGATCGAGGTGCGCTTCAACACCGCCCTTGAGGATGTGGTCGGCTCCGGCGAGCCGGCCACCGTTACCGGGGCGATCCTGAAGGACACCGTGACCGGGGCGACCTCCGAGATCGCGGTGGACGGCATCTTCGTGGCGATCGGTCATGCGCCGGCGGTCGAGGTGTTCCGCGACCAGCTGAAGCTGAAGCCGACCGGCTACATCTGGACGGCGCCCGATTCCACCGTCACCTCGGTGGAGGGGGTGTTCGCTGCCGGCGACGTCACCGACGAGGTGTTCCGGCAGGCGGTCACGGCGGCCGGCATGGGCTGCATGGCGGCCCTGGAGGCCGAGCGCTGGCTGGCGTCGGCCGGCGCCTGAGGGGCGACCGACAGCAAATGGACGGCTGCCCGCGGCCATGACAGGGCACGGGCAGCCGGCGCACACCGCTTCGTTCCGGGACAGGCCCGGGCGGACCGCAGGCGGGGAGGAGCGGCACCGCGACGGCGCCGGGGGGAGCGATGGGGATGGACTGGGACAAGCTGCGCATCTTCCATGCCGCCGCGCAGGCGGGGAGCTTCACCCATGCCGGCGATGCACTGGGCATGAGCCAGTCCGCCGTCAGCCGTCAGGTAAGCGCGCTCGAACTGGAGCTGGGCGTCCCGCTGTTCCATCGCCATGCCCGGGGCCTCATCCTCACCGAACAGGGCGACCTGCTGTTCCGTACCGCCCGCGACGTGATGCTGAAGCTGGATGCGGTGCAGACCCGGCTGACCGACAGCAAGGAGAAGCCCACCGGCATTCTCCGGGTCACCACCACGGTGGGCCTCGGCTCGGCCTGGCTCACCACCCGCATCCACGAATTCCTGAACCTCTACCCGGATGTCGCGGTCCATCTGCTCCTGAATGATGACGAGCTGGACCTCTCCATGCGCGAGGCCGATGTGGCCATCCGCCTGCGCCAGCCCCAGCAGCCCGACCTCATCCAGAGGAAGCTCTACACCCTGCGCTTCCACATCTATGCCGCGCCCGCCTATCTGAAACGCTATGGCTCGCCGCGGACCCTGGAGGAGATCGACAATCACCGCATCGTCACCTTCGGCGAGTCGGGATCGTCCTATCTGCGCGACATGAACTGGCTGGAGACCGCCGGCCGTCCGCCGGACCGGCCGCGCCGGCCGGTGTTCCGGGTCAACAACGTGCCGGCCATGAAACGGGCGGTGCAGCTCTCCATCGGCATCGCGCTTCTGCCCGATTATATGATCGAGCCGGATTCCGGTCTGGTGCAGCTCATCCCGGAAGCGGATCTGCCGGTCTACCAGACCTTCTTCGTCTATCCGGCCGAACTGAAGAACACCGCCCGGGTGCGTGCCTTCCGCGACTTCCTCGTCGCCAAGGCCGAGGAATGGCATTACTGAGCCAGGCAGCTTCCGATGCTGCCCCTGGCGCGTCCGTGACCGACCGACGGACTTCCCGCCGGTGCCCGGCGCACGGGAAATCGCCCCTGAAAGCACGAACAGATCGTGTCCGGGATTTCCGTCAATCCGCCGCGGCCCGTCCGCTCGGGGCGAGGCCATGCGGAATATGCATGGCTGCGATGCAGCATCGTGCGTTGAGGGCAGGGGTGGATCGGCGCATAAAAGGGCGTCGGCCGGTTCGGAGGCGCGTTCCATCCTCCCTACGCGATCCGGATGCCGACTTCTCCCCCGATTGGGGAAGGATTTCGTGACGCGCCTAGCGCGAGCGAAGAAACTGCCGCCGGGCCCTCTGGAGCCCGGCTTTTTTTTGCCCGTCCGCATCTGCGTGGCGCGTCGTGCCAGAGGTCCCTTAAAAGGATCCCGGGCTTGCGCTGCAGTCAGCACTTCGTGTCCCGGGTCTGATACCAAAAATCCTTGAAAAGGACTCTTTGGTATTCCGATGCAGATTTTCCATGTCCTTGGGGCATATGGAAAATCTGCTGATCTTCAGGCGCTAAGGTGCGGTCAGAACTTCGTGCGCCTGGTCTGATGCCAGGTGCATGACGTGCGTGGCCGCTCCCGCGCGCCCGAGGGGCAGCGGATTTCTCCTCTGCGCCAGGGGCCACGGGAAAACCGCATCGGAATGCCGGAGCGTCCTTTTCAAGGATCTTCGGCATGAGTCGCACCGATTCCGCGCGTCCGCTCCGCTCCGGTGATGGCGGATGCCCTTTCAGTGCCGTTCCGCCGGCAGCATTGGCATCCGCGGGTGGATGAAGGGGGCTCAGGGGCGCAACCGTCGAGGGTTTGAACGATCCTGTTCATCCTTCCTTCAGACCCGTTAACAGCGCCACAATCTTGCCATGGATAAACCGGCCCGTGGACGGAAGCGGCACCCAAGGCAGTCTGAATCCCGTGCGACCTTCGCTCATGGGCCGACGAGAGAAGGCCCGACGAGAGCAACCGGCGGAGACAGGGCCCTGGAGTCCTGCCGGATCCGCCAACGAGGAAGAGGCGAGGTTGGCATCATGACCGATCTGATCCACAACCGGACGCCCGCGCTGCCCAGCGTTTCCGTTCTGGCCGTCATCCTGGCCGGCATGGGCGCCATGGCGGTGACCCTGGTGGAAAGCTCCGCCGTTGGGGCGCGGCATGCCGGAGAGCTGATCCGCTCCCTGGGGCTGGTTCTGCCGCATTCCGCGGCGCCGACGCTGGCTCACGCCGACATGCTCGGCCTGCTGGCCGTCATCCTGTTCCTGGCCGTTTCGGTGTCTGTCGTGCTGGCCGCGCTGCGCGGCTTCGACATGCAGGCCGACGACCACACCGAGGAAGAAGACCGCAACACCCGCGCCTCGGTGCTGTGACGGGATCCGGTCCCCGGGGCGACACACACGAAAAAGGCCATCCGGAGCGCGGTGATCCGCGCTCCGGATGGCCTTTTTGTTTGGCGGCCGCGTCTCCAGCAGGGTCAGGCGACGTGGACACCGGTTCGCGTGAAGAAATGCGCCCGATCAGGACACGGCGGAGTCTCTTGCTTCTGGAGCATATGAGAATTCCGCTGTTCTTCAGGCGTGTGGGTGCGGTCAGCGTTTCGTGCGCCTGGTATCATACCAAAGATCCTTGAAAAGGACTCTTTGGTATTCCGGTGCAGATTTTCCATGTCCTTGGGGCAGATGGAAATTCTGCTGATCTTCAGGCGTGCGGTGCGGTCAGCACGTCGTGCGCCTGGTATCATTCGGCGCCGATGTCTTCCATGGGCTGGCCGGGGGCTCCCGGAGAAGGCGGGGCGGCGGGATCGAGCCGGTCGGTGGCGGCCACCACCTCGACATCGCCATCGGCGCCGGCAGTCACGGTGACCACGCGGCTGTAGGTCTCGCCGCGATGGCGGGCAATGACGCTATATTCGCCCTCGGCCAGCACGAAGCTCGGGAAGGCGCCGACGCCTTCCACCACCGCATCGCCGCCCGGCGTCAGGACCGACCAGGCGGTGTCGGCGAGGGCCTCGCCGCCGGGGTCCGACACCAGCTTCAGCACCACTTCGGCGGCGCGATGATGCAGGGTCGCCTCGGTGATCTTGCCGGCCTCCACCTTGAGATCGGCGCGCAGCACCGCATTGGCGGAGCCATAACGGCTGACCACATGATAGGTGCCCGCCGGCAGCACGGCGAGCGCATGGGAGGAGACCCCGGAGAGCACCGGCGGCACGTCCTCGTCGGGGGCCTGGGAGAAGATGTCGAAGCTGACCTTGTCGGCCGGAAGCGGCTTCTCGTCGACGCCGCTGGCATCAAGCTGGAGGCCGCCGGCATGCAGCACGACGGTCTGGCTGTGGACCTGGGGCGTGGTGGTGACGCTGACCGTGGTGTTGGCCCGGCCATAGGCGGCGTTCACCAGATAGGTGCCCGGCGGCAGGCGGAATTCGGCGTCGCCGCCGGTCGCGGTCGCCACCAGTGGCAGCCGGCCTTCGGAATTGAGCTTCGGCTCGTAGACCCGCCAGATCACGCCGCCATTCAGCGGCTTGCCCTGATCCGTGAGCTTGGCGACCAGATAGAGCGCATGTTCGCGCTCGTCCGGGGCGGCGGTGCCTGGAAGGGCGGCCGGCGCATAGGGCACGAGAGCTGCCGGCAGGGCCGGGTCGCGGAAGGGTGGCGTGGCAAGCGGCGCCGCGCTGGCCGGCTGGGCCCTGGGCGTCGGCGGTGCCGTCTCGGCGCGGCCGGAGGAGGCGGGGAAGGTGACCAGAACGGCAACGGCGGCAAGGGGAAGAAGGGATCCGGCTGCGCGACGCGACACCGCTGCGAACACTTCCATGGTTCCCTGAACTCCACGCCACGCGAATCCTGTCCGCCTCTAGAGACACCCCGGGCGCGGCATTTTCAAGACGCCGGCGAACGGTTCTCCCGACGATCGCCGGACCACCTTTTCCCTTGCGTCGGCAGGGATGTCTCCCCAATGTCATCGCATATGCCGGCTCTGGATCTGGCCCATGGCGACCGCACTGACCTCGTTTCCGGATCGACGATCTTCTGGCGCGCCGTTGCCGCGACTGGTGGACCCGTTCGCGCGCGCCATCGACTACCTGCGGGTGTCGGTGACCGACCGCTGCGATTTCCGCTGTGTCTACTGCATGTCCGAGGACATGACCTTCCTGCCGCGCCGGGACCTGCTGTCGCTGGAGGAACTGGACCGGCTGTGTTCGGTCTTCGTCGGCCTCGGCGTGCGCCGGCTGCGGCTGACCGGCGGCGAGCCGCTGGTGCGCCGCGACGTGATGACCCTGTTCCGTGCCCTCGGGCGTCATCTGGAAAGCGGCGCCCTGGACGAGCTGACCCTCACCACCAACGGCACTCAGCTGGACGATTTCGCCGAAGCCCTTGCTGCTGCGGGCATCCGGCGGGTCAACGTCTCACTCGACACTCTG
>JBBSSF010000007.1:0-19369 GCA_038242345.1 Hyphomicrobiales bacterium | reverse complement strand
GGAAGCCGGGGATGCCTGTTTCCAGGAGACGGGCGGCGTCTGGCGCCTGCGCTCGCGGCCTGACCGATGCGCCCGGTCTACGCGGCCCGCTCAATCCGGCTCCCGCCTGGCTTCTGACCAAAAGTCTTGACCAGGACTCGCTGGCATTCCGATGCGGATTTCCTGTGATTCTGGAGCATATGAGAAATCCGCATCGGCATGCCAAAGGATCCTTTTCAAGGACCTTTGGTATCAGACGTACCGCCTGCTCATTGTCCGTCCGGGTACTGTGGCCAGCGCGAACGGCCGCCCGGGTGGCGTTCAGGTCCGCAAGGCACTCGTGAACGAACAGGCGCTGCCTCGCCGTCATCGCGCCTCTCCTGCACGACCGGGCTGCCCATGAGGAGCGGAGACAATCCCCAAAGCACGATATTCCTCGGGCGACAGGCGCCGGTCGCGCCTTTTGTCGGCGACTCTCTTCACCCCTCTCGCCGGGTTCGTCCCGATGATCCCTGCGGAAACGGCGAAGGAGACGATGCCCCCGAGAAGCCCGACAGCGCGGGACGCCGTACCGGCGCCACCGCGCACGATGACCTTTCCGCGAAGCGTTTCGGACTTCCCGACGGTCGCGGTCTTGCCCGTGGTCACGTCACGCGCAAAGCGGGTCAGACCGGCGGCGTGCGCTCCTTGACAAGGCGAGGCCCAAGAAGTGGCTTGACCAGACAGGAGGACACGGCCGGTAAGGGTCAATAAAAATCTATCGCTTGATATTGTCATTGCCGGCGCGCCTGATTATGTCCGGACGGAACTCAAGGCTCCGGAGGCATCGCCGGCCGGAGGGCGGCAGGGCACGTGGCGGCAGGATGGACGAGCAGGCAAAGCGGCGTGTCGGACGCCCGACCCATCGGCAACCCAAAATAGACGTGCCCCCGGGCCTCGATCGCCGCGAGCTGATCCTGACCGTCGCCGGCGCCCTGTTCGTCGAGCGCGGCTACAGTCACACCTCGATGCGCGACATCGCCTCGGCCGCCGGCCTGCTGTCCGGATCGCTCTATTATTATTTCCCCTCCAAGGAAGAGCTGTTCATCGAGGTCCACAGCACCGGCATGGCCATCCTCACCCGCGCGGCCGAGGCGGCGCTGGCGGAAGGCGGCCCGCCCTGGGACCGGCTGGCCCGGCTGGCCGCCGCCCACTGCCGGGGCGTGCTGGAAAATCAGGGCTTCATGATCCTGCTCTTTCCGCAGGTCCCCGCCGAACTCGATGCCTGCCGGCCGGAGCTGGTGCGCCAGCGCGATATCTACGAGCGGCTGTTCGCCGCCGCCATCGCCGATCTGGACCTGCCGCCCGATCTCGACCGCGACCTGTACCGCCGCCAGTTCCTCGGCGCCCTCAACTGGTCGCAGACCTGGTACCGGCCCGGCGGCCCGCACAGCCCGGAAGACATCGGCCGCCATCTCGTCGCCATGCTGCGCCCGCGCTGAGCCTGCGGCAGCCGGACGCCTCCGGAACGCCGACGCGCCCCCGGCGCATCCGCCCGGCCCGCGGGTGCCCCCTCCCCGCCGGCCGGACGCCCCTCGCCCGGCCCCGGCCCTGCGGGCGGGGAGCCGCGCGCCCCGGTTGCGATGCGCTGGTCCGCCCCGCCAGTCCCCGCACCGGCACCCCCGGCCGCGCCGCGGACCTCCCGATCTTCCCGCCCCGCTATCCCGCTTGAAAAAATATCCATATTTATCAATAGGATATGAAATTTTCCAAGCCCCCTTGCTATTTCAAGCAAATGCTTGATAAAAAATTGTCCGGTACCCCGCGCGGGACATGACGCGGGGACGGCAAGAACAGGGTTCCGGGGGAGGATCTGCGGATGGACGGTTTCGACCGCACCGATACGCTGCTGCCTGACATCTGGGCGGGCCATGCGCGGCGCTGTCCCGACAGGCCCGCGCTGGTGTGCGACGGGCAGAGCCTCGGCTGGGGCGCGTTCAACGCGGCGATGAACCGGCTGGCCAACGCCCTGCTGGCGGCGGGCCTCGACAGGGGCGACCGGGTCGCGGTGCTGTGTTCCTCCTCCATCGTCGCTTGCGTGGCGATGTTCGGCGTGGTGAAGGCGGGAGCGGTGCTGGTGCCGGTCTCCGGCATGCTGACGGCCGATCAGGTGGCGACCCTCGTCGCCGATGCCGGCGCGCGCTTCGTGATCGCGACCGGGGATCTGCGCCATCTGGTCGATCCGGAGCGGCTGCCGGAGCTGCGGCCTGACGGGCGGATCGGCGCCGATTTTTCCGGGGATGGCTGGGTGCATCTGGACGCCTTCTGCGCCGATGCCCCGGCAGACGAGCCGGCCGTGACGCTTTGCGGCGCTGATCCGTTCAGCATCATGTACAGCTCCGGCACCACCGGGCTGCCCAAGGGCGTGGTCCACACCCATGCGGCGCGGACCTATTTCTGCCTGTCCAACGGCTTCGAGATGCGCTTCGACGGCGCCGCGCGCGGCCTCGTCACCACGGCGCTCTATACCGCCGGCACCTGGCTGGTGGTGATGCCGACGCTGTTCGTCGGCGGCACGCTGCACATCCACCGCCAGTTCCGGCCGGAGACCTTCCTCGCCACCCTCGCGCGGGAGGCCATCACCCACACCTTCGTGGTGCCGAGCCAGATCCAGATGATCCTTGCCGGCGGCGGCTTCGGGGAGACGGACCTGTCGCGCCTGAAGATGATGCTGTCCGCCGGCTCGCCGCTGCGGCCCGACATCAAGGCGCGGCTGATCGGGATCATCGGCGCGAAATTCTTCGAGCTCTATGGCTTCACCGAAGGCTCCTCGACCCTGCTGCGGCCCGAGGACCAGGCGGCGCGGCCGCTGTCGGTCGGCACGCCCTTGATGGGACAGGAGATCGTCATCCTCGATGCCGATGGCCGCCCGTGCCCGCCCGGGGAACCCGGCGAGATCGCCGGACGCGGACCGGGGCTGCTGCGGGGCTATCACAACCGGCCGGCCGAGACGGCGGCGGCGATCTGGCGCGATGCCCGCGGCCGCAGCTTCATCCGCTCCGGCGATGTCGGCCGTCTGGATGCCGAGGGCTTCCTCTACATCCTCGACCGCAAGAAGGACATGATCATCTCCGGCGGCCTCAACATCTATCCGGCGGATCTGGAAGCCGCGGTCGGGGCGCATCCGGAGGTGCTGGAAGTCAGCGTCATCGGCACCAGCCACGAGAAATGGGGCGAGACCCCCGTCGCCATCGTGGTGCTGCGCCCGGGCAGCACTCTCAGCGCCGAGGCGCTGCTTGCCTGGAGCAATGCCCGCCTCGCCCGCCACCAGCGCCTGTCGGCCGTGCATCTGAGCGAGAGCCTGCCGCGCAACGCCCTCGGCAAGGTGCTGAAGCGCGAGCTGCGCGCCGCCTTCTCCACGGCCGACGAGCCCGCGTCCGGGGCCGCGGCCTGAGCCGCCCGGCAGTTCCCGGCGGGCCGGGCGCCCCGAATGCGGGCAGCCCGGCCCGCTTTTCCCAATCCCCGATCGTCAAGGAGGGACGGCATGGCCGAGGCCCTGATCTATGACCATGTGCGCACGCCCCGCGGCCGCGGCCGGACCGATGGCGCGCTGCATGGCGTCGCGCCGATCCAGCTCACCACCCGGGTGCTGGAGGCGCTGCGCGACCGCAATGGCCTCGATACCGGCCTCGTCGACGATGTGGTGCTGGGCGTGGTCTCCCCGGTCGGGGAGCAGGGCTGCAACATGGCCCGCATCGCCGCCCTCCAGGCCGGCTATGCCGAGACCGTCACCGGCCTCCAGATCAACCGGTTCTGCGCCTCCGGGCTGGAAGCGGTCAATCTGGCCGGCGCCCGGGTGAAGGCCGGCGAGGCGGAGGCCATGATTGCCGGCGGCACGGAATCCATGAGCCGGGTGCCGATCTTCTCCGATGGCGGCGCCTGCTACAGCGATCCGCGCAGCAACTGGGACACCTGGTACATCCCCCAGGGCATCGGCGCCGATCTCATCGCCACCATGGACGGCTATGACCGCGAGACCGTCGACCGCTATGCGCTGGAAAGCCAGAACCGGGCCGCCCGGGCCTGGGACGAGGGCTGGTTCGAGCGCTCCGTCGTTCCCGTGCGCGACAGTCTGGGCGAGACGCTGCTTGCCCGCGACGAGCACCTGCGGCCGGGCACCAGCCTTGCCGATCTCGCCCGCCTGAAGCCGGCCTTCGCCGACATGGGCGCCCGCGACGGGCTGGATGCGGTGATGCTCCAGCGCTATCCCGAAGTGGAGCGCATCTCCCATGTCCACACCGGCGGCAATTCCAGCGGCATCGTCGACGGCGCCGCCGCCATCCTCATCGGCACGCCGGACTTCGGCGCGGCCAGCGGGCTGAAGCCGCGCGCCCGCATCCGCGCCGCCGGCAACATCGGCTCCGAGCCGGCGATCATGCTGACCGGCCCGGCCCCGGTCACCGGGAAGGTGCTGGCACGCGCCGGCATGACCATCGACGACATCGACCTGTTCGAGGTCAACGAGGCCTTCGCCGCCGTGGTGCTGCGCTACATGCGCGCCTTCGACCTGCCGCCGGACAGGGTGAACGTCGCCGGCGGCGCCATCGCCATGGGCCATCCGCTGGGCGCCACCGGAGCGATCCTCATCGGCACCCTCCTCGACGAACTGGAACGGCGCGACCTCTCCACCGGTCTCGTCACCCTGTGCGCGGCGGCCGGCATGGCCATCGCCATGGTCATCGAACGCGTCTGAGCCCCGGGGATCCCATGACCACGCTCCACATCACCACCGACGCCGACGGCATCGCCACCTTCCTCATCGACATGCCCGAGCGCGGCCAGAATGTGCTGACCCCGGCCTTTCATGCCGATCTCGCCCGCGCCATCGACCGGCTCTGCGCCGATGACGGGCTGATCGGGGCCATCCTCACCTCGGCCCGGCCGTCGGGCTTCATGGCCGGGGCGGACCTCAGGGAAATCCTGCCGCTGATGGAGGCCGGCCTCACCCCGGCCGCGGCCGCCGCCTGGGTCCGCCCGGGCAGCGCCCTGTTCCGCCGTCTGGAAAGCTGCGGCAAGCCGGTGGTGGCCGCCCTCAACGGGCTGGCGCTCGGCGGCGGCTTCGAGCTGGCGCTCGCCTGTCACCGGCGCATTCTCGTCGACCGGCCGGATGCCATCGTCGGGCTGCCGGAAGTCACCCTCGGCCTCCTGCCCGGCGCCGGCGGCACCCAGCGCCTGCCGCGCCTGATCGGCATCGAAAAGGCCCTGCCCCTGCTGCTCGAAGGCCGCAGCGTCGGGCCGGCCGAGGCCCTCCGCCTCGGTCTCGTCGATGCGCTGGCCGCGCCCGAGGCGCTGCTCGATGCCGCCCGGGACTGGCTGCGCGCCCGCCCCCCGGCACGCGCGCCCTGGGACGAGAAGGGCTTCCGCGTGCCGGGGGGCGCCGGGCCGCTGGCGCCCCATGCGCCGCGCACCTTCCAGGCCGGCACCGCGCGGCTGAAGGCGACGCGCAGCTGCTATCCCGCCCCCCGGGCCATCCTGTCGGCGGTCTACGAGGGCACCCAGGTGCCGATCGACACCGGCCTGCGGATCGAATCCGCCTATTTCGGACACCTGATGGCCGGGCCGGTGGCGGCCAATCTGGTGCGCAGCTTCCTGCGCCGGGGCGAGGCCCGCCGGCGGGCGGCCTTCGGCACGGCCCGGGCGTCGGGTCTCGCGGTCCGCCGGCTCGGCGTGCTCGGCGCGGGCATGATGGGGGCCGGCCTCGCCAATGTCGCCGCCGGCGCCGGGCTGGACGTGACCCTGCTCGACCGCACCGCCGAGGCGGCCGGGAAGGGCCTCGCCCATGCCCGCGGCCAGCGCGAGCGGGACGTCGCCCGCGGTCTCCTGCCGGCCGGAAAGGCCGAGGCCCTGCTCGGCCGCATCCATCCGACGGACCGGACCGCGGATCTGGCCGGTGCCGACCTCATCATCGAGGCGGTGTTCGAGAACCGGGCGGTGAAGACGGAGATCATCGCCGCCACCGCGCCGCTTCTGGCCGACAGCGGGCTGTTTGCCTCCAACACCTCCACCCTGCCGATCTCGTCCCTTGCGACCGCGGCGCCCCGGCCGGAGCGGTTCATCGGCCTGCATTTCTTCTCGCCGGTGGAGCGCATGCCGCTGGTGGAGGTGATCGTCGGCCGGGCGACCGCCGACCAGTCGGTGGCCGATGCCCTCGCCTTCGTCTCCCGGCTCGGCAAGGTGCCGATCGTCGTCCATGACAGCCCGGGCTTCTACACCAGCCGGGTGTTCTGCACCTATATCGACGAGGCCATGGCCATGCTCGCCGAGGGCGTGGCGCCGGCCCTGATCGAGAATGCCGCGCGGATGCTGGGCTTTCCCGCCCCGCCGCTGGCCGTCACCGACGAAGTCTCCCTCGACCTCCAGCAGCTGGTGATCGATCAGGCCCGGGCCGATGGTCTGGACGCCCGCTTCCTGCGCGGGGCGGCCGCTCCGGTGGTCGCGCGGATGGTCGCCCTCGGCCGGCTCGGCCGCAAGAGCGGCGCCGGCTTCTACGACTATGCCGCCGACGGCAGCAAGCGGCTGTGGCCGGGCCTTGCGGAGCTCTGGCCGGTCGCCGCCCACCAGCCCGCGGTGGAGGAAGTCGGCCGCCGTCTCCTCTTCATCCAGGCGCTGGAGAGCGCGCGCTGCCTGGCCGAAGGGGTGATCGACGATGCCGCGACCGCCGATCTCGGCTCCGTGCTCGGCATCGGCTTTCCCGCCTGGACCGGCGGGGCCCTGTCGGTGATCCCGACCGTCGGCCGGGATGTCTTCCTCGCCGCCTGCGCCCGCTTCGCCGCCACTGCGGGCGCACGCTTCGAGGGCGCGCCCGCTCTCCTCGCCGACATCCCCGGCTCCGCCGGCCCGCGCCGGGCCGCCTGACGGGGACCGGCCGGACCGACAAGAATAAAAAGACTATCAATACCAATAACAACAACAAGAAGACCGGTTTCAACAATGCGCGGGCGGCAACGACCGACCCGCCGGGAGGACGTCATGAAGAAAGGGATCGTCGCGGCCGCGCTTCTGGCCCTGACCACAGCCACGGCCCAGGCCGAATTCAGCAACGACTCCGTGACCGTGGTCGTGCTCACGGACATGACCGCCAATTATTCCGACACCGCCGGACAGGGATCGGTCGTGGCGGCGGAGCTGGCGATCGAGGATTTTGGCGGCACGCTCAACGGCCGGCCGATCCGCCTCCTCAGCGCCGACCATCAGAACAAGGCCGACCTCGGCGCCCTCAAGGCCCGGGAGATGATCGACACCCAGGGCGCCGACGTGTTCGTCGACATGTCCAACTCGGCCGTCAGCCTGGCGGTGCAGGAGATCGGCCGCACCGCCGACAAGGCGATGCTGCATGTCGGCTCGGCCACCGCCGCCCTCTATGGCGAGGCGTGCGCGCCGACCGGGGCGCTCTGGCTCTATGACACCTATGCGCTCGCCCATGGTCTTGGCCGCGCGATGGTGGCGGAGGGCGATGACAGCTGGTTCTTCATCACCGCCGACTATGCCTTCGGCAAGGCCATGGAGGACAGCCTCTCGGCCGTGGTGACCGAAGCCGGCGGCTCAGTGAAGGGCAGTGTCCGGCATCCGGTCAACAATGCCGACTATTCCTCCTTCCTGCTGCAGGCCCAGAAGTCGGGCGCCAAGGTGATCGGTCTCGCCAATGCCTCCGGCGATACGGTCAACTCGCTGAAGCAGGCGCAGGAATTCGGCGTGGTCGAGATGGGGCAGAAGCTGGCGGCGCCGCTGTTCTACATCCAGTCGGCCAAGGCGCTGGGGCCGGAGAACGTGCAGGGTCTCCAGTTCATGACCGGCTATTACTGGGACCGCGACGATGCCAGCCGCGCCTTCGGCAAGCGCTTCGCCGAGCGGATGAAGGGCGGCATGCCCTCCCAGGCCCATGCCGGCGTCTACAGCGCCACCCTGCATTATCTGCGCGCCGCCGAGGCCGCCCGGAGCGATTCTGGCACCCGGGTGCTGGCCCAGATGAAGCAGATGCCCGTGGACGACTTCTTCGCCGAGGGCGCGATGCTGCGCTCCGACGGACGGCTGATGAAGGACATGTGCCTCGTCGAGGCCAAGGCGCCGGCCGACGTCAAGGGGCCGTGGGATCTCCTGAAGGTGGTGCGGCGGATGCCGGCCGCCGAGATCATCCGCCCCCTCGACAAGGGCAACTGCCCGATCGCGCAGAACTGAGACCCGGCACGCAAGTGCTGACCGCACCATGCGCCTGAAGATCAGCAGATTTCCAATATGCCCCAGTGGCATGGGAAATCCGCCCGCGACCGCCGGCCCGGCCTTGCCGCCGGGTCGGCAGTCCCCCTGTCCCCTCCCCCTTTTTTCCGGACCCGTCCGATGTTTCCGCGCAGCCATTTCGAGCCCGAGCATGAGATGTTCCGGGAAACCGCCCGCCGCTTCGTCCAGACAGAACTGGCGCCCCATGTGGATGCCTGGCGCCGGCAGGGGCATGTCGACCGGGAGCTTTACCGCAAGGCCGGAGAGGCGGGGCTCCTGCTGATGTGGGCCGACCCCGAGCATGGCGGCGCCGGCATCGCCGACCTGCGCTTCGACCAGATCCTCCAGGAGGAGGTGGTGAAGGGCGGCGACCCGGGCTTCTACCAGAACCTGCACTCCCAGATCGTGGCGCCCTATATCGGCCACTTCGGCACGCCCGAGCAGAAGAGCCGCTTCCTGCCGAAGGCTGCCTCCGGCGAGAGCATCCTCGCGATCGCCATGACGGAACCCGGCGCCGGCAGCGATCTGGCCGGCATCACCACCTTTGCCGAGGACTGCGGCGACCATTTCCGCCTGAACGGCGCCAAGACCTACATTTCCAACGGCCTGCTGGCAGATGTGGTGCTGGTGGCGGCCCGCACCAGCCGGGAGAGCCGGCACGGCATCGGCCTGTTCCTGGTCGAGCGCGGCATGGCGGGCTTCACCCGCGGGCAGAAGCTGGCAAAGCTCGGCCTGCCCATGCAGGACACGGCCGAACTGTTCTTTTCCGATGTCCGCGTGCCGCGGGAAAATCTGATCGGCGCCCCGGACCGCGGCTTTGCCTACATGTCCGGGCTGCTCGCCAACGAGCGGCTGCAGGTGGCGATCGGCTCCCTTGCCCATGCCGGGGCGGCCTTCGATCTGACCCTCGACTTCATCCGCCAGCGCCGCGCCTTCGGCGGGCCGGTGGGGGCGATGCAGAATTCGCGCTTCGTGATGGCGGGGCTGCGCACCCGGCTGGACGCCGCCCAGGCCTTCATCGACCAGTGCGTGAGCCTGGCCAATGCCGGCGCGCTTGCCCCGGAAGTCGCCGCCGAAGCCAAACTTCTGGCCAGCGAACTGGAAAATGCCGTGATCGACGACTGTCTCCAGCTCCATGGCGGCGCCGGCTACATGGAGGAATACAGGATCGCGCGCATGTATGCCGATGCACGGGTGTCGCGCATCTTTGCCGGCTCGTCGGAGATCATGAAGGAGATCATCGGCCGCTCCCTCGGCCTCGACGCGCGCAAGCTCGCCTGATACCAGGCGCACGAAGTGCTGACCGCACCGCGCGCCTGAAGATCAGCAGATTTTTCATATGCCCCAAGGACATGAGAAATCTGCATCGGAATACCAAAGAGCCCTTTTCAAGGATCTTTGGTATGACACACGAACGCCGGCAGCCCGGAGCCGCCGGCGTCCCTGAAGGTGCTGACCGGTGCGGGGCACCGGCCAGCGGAGGATCAGACGCGCTCCAGCGCCACCGCGATGCCCTGGCCGACGCCGATGCACATGGTGGAGAGCGACCGCCGTCCGCCGGTCAGGCTCAGCTCCAGCGCCGCCGTGCCGGTGATGCGGGCGCCCGACATGCCGAGGGGATGGCCAAGGGCGATGGCTCCGCCATTCGGATTCACCCGGGCGTCATCATCGGCGATGCCGAGATCGCGCAGGGTGGCGAGGCCCTGGGAGGCGAAAGCCTCGTTCAGCTCGATGACGTCGAAATCCGCCGGGGTGAGGCCCAGCCGGGCCATCAGCTTCCTGGAGGCCGGCGCCGGGCCGATGCCCATGATGCGCGGCGGCACGCCGGCGGCGGCCCCGCCCAGCACCCGGGCGATCGGCGTCAGGCCGTACTTCCTCGCCGCCTCGGCGGAGGCAAGGATGAGGGCCGCCGCACCGTCATTGACGCCCGAAGCGTTGCCGGCCGTGACCGACCCGCCCTTGCGGAACGGCGTCGGCAGCTTGGCCAGCGTCTCGATGGTGGTGGCGCGCGGATGCTCGTCCTTGTCGACGATGACCGGATCGCCCTTGCGCTTCGGGATCGCGACCGGGGTGATTTCCCGCGCCAGCCGGCCATTTTCCTGGGCCGCCGCCGCCTTGTTCTGGGAGCGCACGGCGAAGGCGTCCTGGTCCTGCCGGCTGATGTGGAAGTCCTCGGCCACGTTCTCGCCGGTCTCCGGCATGGAGTCGACGCCATACTGGGCCTTCATCAGCGGGTTGACGAAACGCCAGCCGATGGTGGTGTCGTGGATCTCCGCCGCCCGGGAGTAGGCACTCTCGGCCTTCGGCAGCACGAAGGGGGCGCGGCTCATGCTCTCCACGCCGCCGGCAATCATCAGGTCGGCCTCGCCGGCACGGATCGAGCGGGCGGCGAGGATCACCGCGTCCATGCCCGAGCCGCACAGACGGTTGACCGTGGTGCCGGAAACGGTGATCGGGAAGCCCGCCAGCAGCAGTGACATGCGTGCCACGTTGCGGTTGTCCTCGCCGGCCTGGTTGGCGCAGCCGAAGATCACGTCGTCGACGGCGTCCCAGTCCACGCCCGGATTGCGGGCCTGAAGGGCCTTCAGCGGGATGGCGCCGAGATCGTCGGCGCGCACCGGGGCCAGCGCCCCGCCGAAGCGGCCGATCGGGGTGCGGATATAATCGCAGATGAAGACGTCGGTCATCTCAGAGGTCCGGAACGATCAGGTCGACAACGGGGCCGGGAACGACGAGCTCGGCGCCGGTCAGCGCCTGAAGCTCGTCGAGGGACAGGGAGGGCAGCTTCTCGCGCAGCACGAACCGCCCGCCCTCGATGTCGATGACGGCCAGCGAGGAATAGATGCGGGTCACGCAGCCGACGCCGGTCAGCGGCAGGGTGCAGTGCTTCAGGAGCTTCGGCCGGCCGTCCTTGGTCACATGGTCGGTCATCACCGCCACGCGCCTGGCGCCGTGCACCAGATCCATGGCGCCGCCCACGGCGGGCACGCCCTTCGGGCCCGTGGACCAGTTGGCGAGGTCGCCCGTTTCGGCCACTTCGTAGGCGCCGAGGATGGCCACATCCAGATGGCCGCCGCGCACCATGGCGAAGCTGTCGGCATGGTGGAAGAAGGCCGTGCCGGGCTTCAGCGTCACCGCCTTCTTGCCGGCATTGATGAGGTCCCAGTCCTCCTCGCCGGGCTTGGGCGCCTCGCCGAAGCCGAGGATGCCGTTCTCGGTGTGGAAGATCGCCTGCCGGCCGGGCGGCTGGAACTTCGCCACCATCTCCGGAAAGCCGATGCCCAGATTCACATAGGCGCCGTCTTCGATGTCCTGGGCGGCGCGCCAGGCCATCTGGGTCGGGGAGAGCTTTGCGGTCATCACTTGGCCTCCGGATAGACCGCCTTGGCGCGGTTCAGCTCTTCTTCCTGGGCAGGACTGGCGACCTCGACGACCTTCTGGACGAAGATGCCGGGAGTGACCACCGCTTCCGGATCGATGCCGCCGGGCTCGACCAGATGGGAGACCTGGACCACCGTGGTCTTCGCCGCCATGCACATCAGCGGGCCGAAATTGCGCGCCGCCATGCGGTAGGTGAGGTTGCCGAGCCGGTCGCCCACATGGGCCTTCACCAGGGCATAATCGGCCTTCAGCCAGCGCTCGCGCACATAGGGCCGGCCCTCGAACTCTTCCACCGGCTTGCCGGCGGCGAGATCGGTGCCGTAGCTGGTCGGGGTGTAGAAGGCCGGAATGCCGGCGCCGCCGGCGCGGATGCGCTCGGCGAGCGTGCCCTGGGGCACCAGCTCCAGCTCGATCTCGCCCGCCCGGTAACGCTCGGTGAAGACGACCGGATCGGCCGAGCGCGGGAAGGAGCAGATCAGCTTCTTCACCATGCCCTGCTCGATGAGGGCCGCCAGACCCACATGGCCATTGCCGGCATTGTTGTTGATGACGGTCAGATTCTTCGGATGCCCCGTGGCGAGGTAGCGGTCGATGAGCGCGTGGATCAGCTCGATCGGCCCACCCGAGCCGCCAAAGCCGCCGATCATCACGGTCATGCCGTCCTCGATCCCCGCCACCGCCGTGGCGAGATCAGCGACTGCCTTGTCCATGTCGTGTCTCCGGAATTCCGGGCGCTCCCGGCCCGGCCTCGGCCACAGGAATAGGGAAGCGGACAGGCTTCCGTCCATGGGGTTTGTGCGATATGGTGCATTTGTTGACTTATCGCACAAACCGGCCCCGCCAGCGCACGGCGGCCAGAGGCGGCACGGGTGCCCCCCGGGGGGGCTTCCAGGGGGAGCCGCCGGGTGGTCCGGTCCGGACGGACGGGAGAGCGCACATGGCGATCGCCGAGCGGGACATCATGGGCGGGCTGGCCAAGGGGCTGGCGGTGATCGAGACCTTCACGGCGGAGCGGCCGCGCCAGTCGATCACCGAGGTGTCGGCGGCCTCGGGGCTGGACCGGGCGACGGCGCGGCGCTGCCTGCTGACGCTCGCCCATCATGGCTATGCCGATTATGACGGGAAATTCTTCACCCTGACGCCGCGGGTGCTGCGGCTGGGCACGGCCTGTCTGGCGACGATGCCGCTGCCGCAGATCGTGCAGCCCTTTCTCGACCGGCTGTCGGACGAGATCGGCGAGAGTTCGTCGGTGTCCATCCTGGACGGGGCGGAAATCGTCTATGTGGCGCGCGCCGCCCAGCGCAAGGTGATGTCGATCGCGCTCATGCCGGGTTCGCGCCTGCCGGCCTTCTGCACCTCCATGGGCCGGGTGATGCTGGCGGCGCTGCCCGAGGCCGAGGCCCGCGCCCGGCTGGGCGAGGGCCCGCTGCCGGCCCGTACCCCGTTCACCCGCACGGACCCGCAAGAGGTGATGGCGGAACTGGCCCGGGTGCGGGCGGCGGGCCATGCGGTGATCGACCAGGAAGTGGAGCTGGGCCTGCGCTCGATCGCGGTGCCGGTGGTGGATGCCCGCGGCCGCACGGTGGCGGCGCTCAATGTCGGGGTCGCCGCCAGCCGCGCGCCCGCCGACGAGCTGCCGGGCCTCTTCCGGGACCGTCTCGTCGCGGTGCAGACGGAGCTGCGGCAGATGCTGCGCTGATATCGGAAAGGCCGGGCCGGGCGTCCGTCAGCGGGCGGGCGACGCCGGGAGGCCGCTGCGGGCATGGAGCGCGCGCATGTCGCCGACGATGCCGCGCAACCAGCGATGCATCGGCGAGTGATGCATCCGCTCGTGCCAGAGCTGGTAGAAGCGGATGCGCGGATAGACGACCGGCGACGGAATGATGACCAGCGGCAGCACATGGGTGAAGTGCTCGGCGAAATGGCGCGTCACCGTGAAGATCAGGTCGGTGCCCGGCAGCAGATAGGGCGCCATGGAAAAGTAGGAAATCTCGATGCGCCGCTCGCGCCGCAGGTGCTGGGAGCTCAGATAGGTTTCCACGACGCCGCGATGGGCAATGGCATAATCCGACGGCGCGACATGGCTGGCGGCCAGATAGTCCTCGATGCTGGCCGGCGACCGGGTGAACGGGTGGTCCGGATCGACCAGGCAGACGAACTCGTCCTCGAACAGCACCGAGATGCGCAGATGGGGCGGCGGCGTCGGCCAGTTGGAAATCACGATGTCGGCCGTGCCGGTCTCCAGCGCGCCCTCGAAATCATAATCCGGCCCCAGCGCCCGGATCACCAGACGGGCAAGCGGCGCCCGGCGGCGGAACTCCCGGAGGATGCCGTTGAGCATCAGCGGCAGGATGTGGTCCGGCATGGCGATGGTGAAGGTCTGGCGGCAGGAGGACGGGTCGAAATCATCGGGCGCAACCAGCAGCCCGTCGAGATTTTCCAGCGCCTGCACGGCCGCCTCCTTCAGCAGGCCCGCCCGCTCGGTCAGCACCATGCCGCCGGCCCCGCGCACCAGCAGCGGGTCGCCGAACACCTCGCGCAGCTGCTTCAGGATCAGGCTCGTCGCCGGCTGGGAGAGGTGCAGCCGCTGGGCGGCCCGGGTGACGCTCGCCTCCTCCAGCAGCACGACGAGGGCGCGCAGCAGCGACGCGCTCAGCGGGTTGTCTGCGGTCCGCATGGCAACTCCCCAGGGGTGATCCGGAGCGGACAGGATGCGCTGGTCCCGACATAAGGACAAGCTAATATTGCGGGGCCCTCAGGGCACCGCCACAGCCGGGCCTGACGTGCGCAGAATTCGAGCACATATTGCATACGATATGAACAGGAATTTGATACGGCCGCCGGAAAATGCCGCAAATCCGCTGGCCTGCACCGACCCCGCACGGCCCGATCCGGGCCCGGGACCACTGGAGCGAGCCCGGGCGCCGGTAAAAGAACAGCCATTCCGGGCAGTTGCGGTTGCGCTTTCGCCCGGGACAATCATATCGAAATGCAAATGAGCAATATTTGTATTCCGGAATGCCATTCGGCGTGGGCGTTGCATCATCGGGCGCATCATCCGCTTCCGGAGCCCTGTTTCCATGTCCCTCTTGACCCGTCTTCTCGCCACCGCCGGCGTGCTGGCCGCCCTTGCCACCCCTGCGCTCGCCCAGCCGGTGCGCTGGCTGACCCAGACCCAGCCGCAGAACGCCCAGTTCCCGCTGGAGACCAAGGCAATCGCCGCTGCCGATGCGGCCGGCTTCCAGGTCAACCGCAACGAATTCCAGGTGCTCGGGCTGAACCTCGCCGATGCGCTGCGCCTCGTCGGTTCCGGCACCTTCCAGATCGTCACCGGCCAGATCGGCAGCATCGCCAAGGATGATCCCTTCCTCGAAGGCATCGACCTCATCGGCGTCTCCACCGACATGACCCAGCTGAAGACGGCGGTGGACGCCTATCGCGGCGCCTTCAACAAGCGGCTGGAAGAGCGTTTCGGCGTGAAGGCGCTGGCGATCTGGCCGTTCGGACCGCAGGTCTTCTTCTGCAAGGCCGACATCACCGGCCCGGAGAGCCTGAAGGGCCTGAAGGTGCGCTCGTTCACGGCGTCCATGTCGGCGCTGCTGTCGGGCCTTGGCGCCACCCCGGTGACGCTCTCCTTCCCGGAAGTCTATCCGGCGCTCCAGCGCGGTGTCGCCTCCTGCGGCGTGACCTCGCCGACCTCGGCCAACACCGGCAAGTGGCCGGAGGTGACCAGCCATGTGATGCCGCTGTCGGTGTCGGGCTCGGTGCAGGCCCATCTCGTCAACGTCAAGTGGCTGAACTCCCTGCCGGAAGCGAAGCGCCAGGAGCTGGAAGCCATCATGGCCTCGCTTGAGGCGGGGCTGTGGGAGCTGGCCACCACCACCAACGACACCGCACTTGCCTGCTCCACCGGCGGTGCCTGCCCCGAGGGCGGCCTCTACACGAAGTATGACCTCACCCTGGTGCCCGTCACCGAGGCGGACCGCACCCTCATCACCGACCTGACCAAGGAGAAGGTGCTGGGCGAGTGGGGCAAGCGCTGCAACGCCGCCTACCCCGAGTGCGTGTCGATCTGGAACAGCACCATCGGTGCTGCCCGCGGCCTGACCATCCAGTGAGGATTTCCCGGGGCCGGCCGCCTTCTGGCGGTCCGCC
Organism: Hyphomicrobiales bacterium; assembly: GCA_038242345.1. Classification (GTDB taxonomy): domain Bacteria; phylum Pseudomonadota; class Alphaproteobacteria; order Rhizobiales; family Segnochrobactraceae; genus JBBSSF01. The sequence goes on along the minus strand of JBBSSF010000007.1, from coordinate 3,601 downwards.
CCGGCTTTCCGAGCCCCGGGACATGAACCGATGACCGAACCATTATCTCTGCGCCTCCTCGACGGGGTGGCGCGCGGGCTGGCGCTGATTGCCGGCACGTGCGTGGTCCTGCTGTCGCTGCTGATCGTCTATGACATCACGGCGCGCAGCTTCTTCAGCCACTCTCTTGAGGGAACCGACGAACTCGGCGGCTACACGCTGGCGCTCATCGGCTCCCTCGGGCTGTCCTACACCCTGATCCGCCGCGGCCATCCGCGCATCGACCTCGCCTTCCGCTTCTTCCCCGCCCGGATGCGGGCCGGGCTACATGTGCTGGCGCTGGCGGCGATCACGGGCTTTGCCCTGTTCATGACCGATCATGCCATCGGCGATTTCACCGAGACCATCGCCTTCGGCACCGTCACCAACACGCCGCTGCAGACGCCGCTGTGGGTGCCCCAGGCGATCTGGGTGTTCGGCACCGGCTTCTTCGCGCTGACCGCCGGCGTGCTCACCCTGCACGCCGCCCTGCTCTTCGCGCGTGACCCGCACCGGCTGGAAAAGCTCTACGGGCCGATCACCGTCGACGAGGAAGTCGGCGAATACACCCACGCGGATGCCCCGGCGTCCGGGACGAAGGAGTCCTGATCCATGCTCGGCATCGGTGGCGCCGCAATCGGCTTCGGCCTGCTTCTCGTTCTTCTCTTCTTCGGCCTGCACATCGCGACCTCGCTGTTTCTGGTTGCCGCCTTCGGAGCCTGGTGGTTCTTCGGCGACGCCATGTTCCAGCCCTTCGGCACGATGATGTGGGGCACCCTCAACAACTTCCTGCTGGTGGCGATCCCGCTGTTCGTCTTCATGGGCGAGGTGCTGGTGCGCGGCGGGGTGACGGAGCGCATGTATCGCGCCCTTTCCGACTGGCTGACCCCGCTGCCGGGTGGCCTGCTCCACACCAACATCGCGGCCTCCACCATCTTTGCCGCGATTTCCGGCTCGTCGGTGGCGACCGCGGCCACCATCGGCACCGTCGCCTTCCCGACCTTCCGCCGCCAGAACTATCGCGAGAGCTGGGTGGCGGGCACGGTGGCGAGCGGGGCGACGCTCGGCATCCTCATTCCGCCGAGCATCAATCTCATCATCTACGGCGCCATCACCAACACCTCGATCGGCAAGCTCTTCACCGCCGGCATCCTGCCGGGTCTGCTGCTGTCCGCCCTGTTCATGCTGGTCATCGTCCTGTGGTGCTCGCTGGATCACACCATTGCCGGCAAGCGCGAAAAGATGGCGCCGTGGCCGGAGCGACGGCAGCGGCTGAAGGACCTTCTGCCGCCGCTGGTGATCTTCATCATCGTCATGGGCAGCATCTATGCCGGCTGGGCGACGCCCACCGAGGCGGCGGCCGTCGGTGCGGTGGCAGCGCTCCTGCTGGTCGGCCTCCACGGCAACCTGAACTTTTCCATGCTGAAGGAGGCGATGCTCTCCACCGTCACCACCACGGCGATGACGCTGCTGGTGCTGGTGGCCGCCTTCTATCTGAACTTCGTGCTGGGCGTGCTCGGCGTTCCGGCGCAGGTCTCGGCAGTGGTGGCCGGGCTGGACGTGCCGGGCTGGCTGATGATGCTGCTGCTCGTCGCGCTCTATCTGCTGCTCGGCTGCTTCCTGGACGCGCTGGCGATGATGATCGCGACCATCCCGATCGTGTGGCCGATCGTGCACTATCTTGGCTATGACAGCGTGTGGTTCGGCATCTTCCTGGTGATGATGTGCGAGCTGGCGCTCATCACCCCGCCGGTGGGCATGAACCTCTACATCGTCCAGAGCGTGCGCGGCCGCGGCTCCATCGACACGGTGATCGTGGGGGTCCTGCCCTTCCTTGCCTGCATCCTGGCGCTGGTCGGCCTAATCATCGCCTTCCCGGCGATCGTCAACTGGCTGCCGGATCTCATGCACGGGTGATGCACGGGGCGGGAGAGCCCGAACTGGCCCACACGGTCGACAGCCGTGTGGCGCCACTTCCTGCCGGTGTCCTGCTGCCGGAATCCCGACGTCGCACCAAAGGACGCCCCTGATACCAGGCACGCAAGCGCTGACCGCAACCATGCGCCTGAAGAACAGCGGATTTCTCATGCGCCCCAAGGACATGAGAAATCTGCATCGGAATGCCAAAGAGTCCTCTTCGAGGATCTTTGGCATGAGCCCCGGATCAACGTCCCTGGAGCATTTTCAGGCGAAGTGGATCCCGGTTCGCGTGACGTGAAGAGAAGATGTCGGATCAAAAGCCTGTCGCATTTTCCCGCGGGCCGGCGAACGGAGAATGCGTCCGCTTCTTCGCGGAGCGCCCGCAGGCTTCGGGCCCGGGGCTTCCAGCCGACGCCCGGAGGCTGTATCATCATCGCGACGGTTCCCCTCGGGGATCAAAAGGGAACGCGGACGGCCCTCTCCGGGCCCAGCCGCGGCTGCCCCCGCAACTGTGCGCGGCGAGCAGTCTGCCGGAGACCACTGGGGCTTGCCCCCGGGAAGGTGGCAGACAGGCGATGACCCGCAAAGCCAGGAGACCTGCCGTCCCCTGTGGTCATGCGCAGGCACGCCGGACGGGGTGATCCGGCGGGGGACCTTTTTTCGGGCGGGCCTTGCCCCTCCGGATGTCTCCGGCCTTGCGGGTGGCGTGCCACATGTCGCCCGAGGTCTGTCCATGCGACCCCTTCCTCCCCGTCTGGCGCGTCCCGCGCCGGGCGGTCGTCTTTATCCCGCCGGGCTGGTTCTGGCGGCGCTGCTGGCGGGGACGCCGGCGGCTGCCGCGCCGCTGCGGGTTTCCTCCCTCAATCTCTGTGCCGATGAACTGGTGCTGCGGCTGCTGCCGCCGGAGCAGGTGGCCAGCATCACCTTTCTGGGCGCCGATCCCCGGCTCTCCACCGTCGCCGGCCGGGCGGCGGGCGTTGCCATCAATCATGGCCGGGCCGAGGAAATCCTGCGCGACCGGCCGGATCTGGTCGTCACCGGCCGCTACACCACCCGCATCACCAGCGCCTTCCTGAAGCGGCTCGGATTTCCGGTGGCCGAAGTGGGCGCACCCGCCGACATGGACGCCGTGCGGGCCGAGATCCGCGACCTCGCCGCCGCTCTCGGTGTGCCCGACCGGGGCGAGGCGCTGGTGGCCGAGACCGATGCGGCGCTGGCGGCGGTCCCTCCGGCACCCGTCGCCGGCCGGCGGCCGAAGGCGATCGTGCTCAATCCCAATGGCGCCACCGTCGGCCGCGGCTCGCTGGTGGATGCGATGATGACCCGGGCCGGTCTCGACAATCTCGCGGCCGACATGGGGCTGGAGAGCTATGGCCGGCTGCCGCTGGAAACCGTGCTTCTGGCCGGCGCCGACATCCTCGTCCTCGATGCCGAGCGCGACGGGCCGCCGGCACTCGCCACCGAACTCCTGAAACATCCGGCGCTCCGGGCGCTTGGCGACCGGGTGACGATCGTTTCCGTGCCCGGGCGGCTGTGGACCTGCGGCGGGCCGCAGCTGGCCGACGCCGTCACCCTGCTGGCGGCCGCCCGGGATGAGGCGCTCAGCCGGAGGGGGACACCATGACCGTCGCCCTCCACTCCGTCCGGCCCCACCGCGCGGGGC